>VBJK01000359.1 GCA_005879655.1 Chloroflexota bacterium
CAACCATTTCCACCGATACGACTCTTTGACTAGGAGTCCTCGTAATCGTCGCAAACTTTCAAGAGATCAGCAGATTAACTCTCAAACGATCACTCGTCGAATTTCTCAGAGATCTCATCGTCTAACTTCGTCTATCGCTTCTCTTCCAGTTGCACGTCAAAGCCTTATTACGCAATACTCATATCGTCTTGACCTTGGACCTTATGACATCTTTTGTCACTTTTGTGGTGCGCTTCATTAGATACAAGAACGATCATATCGAAGCACGATCGAAAGTCCTTTATTTTTTAACTGTTGTCAACGTGGTCAAATCGTTCTTCCATCTTTTTCAGATGCCCCTGAATCGCTAAAATCGTTATTACAAGATCATACTGACGATATATATATATATATTCTTTCACCTTCATCAGGATTCAGTTAATTATTATTAGTTGCAAAGGCATTTCGTTCCAATATACGAAACTATAATAATGCGTTCGCGTTCTCTTCCCTCAGCGCTAACATCGATCATTCCGTATATGGTCCCTCTGGTGTATATACATTTCGTGTTCATCGTGAACTCGTTCACAGGATCAGCACTCTTCTTCCGCTCTCTGATGACCGACCACCATGCTTTTCTCAAATTTATATTTATGATTTTGATCCACATCGTCAAGCAGAGACCAGAATGTCATATCATCACGGACTCCTCAATTTGTCCACAGTCTTACAGCTACAACATATGTTACGGCTTTATAATCCTTACATCGATATCTTCATGACTGCAAAAGAACGTTTGACAATCAATGAAAATATCTCGTTGCACCTCAAAACGATCGATGTTGAGCACTTCGATCGTCGTCGATATAATCGTCCGACTGCATCTGAAGTCGCCATCATCATGCCTGAAACCGGTGAAGAACAAGTGGATAAACGAGATATCATCCTCGAGACTAGAAGTCGTCAATTCAAGCGTATATCTGAGTTACATAGCGCATACTGTGCCTTACGATATCCGCTTTTATTTCCAAATGGTCAACAGGGATGGCATCCCAATTTTCTTTCAAATGATAATAGATATTACTATATATAACTTTCCGTTTTCTATTTTCATTCACCTTTATTAATTTACTTCAAGGTTCTCTGACTCTATTTCTCAAAGAGACTATTATTCTTATCATTTACATCGTCGCTCCACAAGTTCTTCTAAAATTTTACATCATGCCGGTCGGCTGTTACAAGAATTCATAGTGGATGCCTACGCACAAATCGAGCAGAATCGCCTCAATTACTTCAGATTCAATCATTGAGCCATCAAAGAAACCTCATGTTACTTGTATGACCACCCGTCTCTCTCATGATGGGTCGGCGACTTTTAAAATAGTGCTCGCTACACTTTAGATTTGATGCGACAAATCTACAACGGTGACATTTGAATATAGTGCGTCACTCACACAGGATGTTTATGATGCGGTGATCCCAGCACCGATGGCCATTGATAACGATGGACCATGCACCTGATCTTTGTTAAATAAAGATGGATCAACACCTTAGATTTGATGCGACAAATCCACGAAGATGACGTTGAAATATAGTGCGTCATTCACATAAGATGTTTATGATGCGGTGATCCCAGCACCGATGGCCATTGATAACGATGGACCATGCACCTGATCTTTGTTAAATAAAGGTGGATCTACACCTTTTGAGATCCATCTCGGACGTGTCAACAACGCCTTCAACAACTTCACTCTTTGTTGCATAATTGCCATCATGATATAGAGAGATGAATGGCCCCAAACGGGTGGTCATACAAGTAACATGAATCATTCGTCCAAAGGTTAAAACCCACATTTGCCAATACGAGGCCTCGGTGTTCATAGAACTCGTCCTTCAAACCCATGACAAAAGTGAAAAATGACCCAAAGAACCTCAACAACTTCATGGGTTCACGTCCGATCGGGATGATTTTAAATTCGCAACGGAGCGCCCGATGCCCTCTACAATTCATCCCATACAATCATCTCGCTCCAATGTCTCTTTCCGGATGCATACCTCGGTTGACGTCCTTCAAATTAATGAAATTTACTGAAAATGTATCCGAAAATCTGCATAGCTTCATGAATTCGTGTCCCATCTGGACGATTTCAGATTCGTAATGGAGCACTCGATGCGCTCTACAATTCATCTCGTACAATCGTCTCGCTCCGAGGGCTCCTTCTCAAAGCGTTCTGGACTCGAAGTCCTTCAAATTAGCCAAATTAACGAAAATACTCCC
>VBJK01000360.1 GCA_005879655.1 Chloroflexota bacterium
AAACAGGACATCTTAACCATTTAAATAATCAATATAGCACATATCGCCATTATAATGCAGAAAAGTTATTATATATATATATTCATCAGCGCTAGTCATATGCATGATATCTCGGTCCAGGAACAATATCGATCAATAGTAACACGTACAAGCAATGTATACAAAGCAAATAGAAAAACCAATATCCACATCATCTTTAGTAATGGAGTGCTGTAGCATGAGTATGACGGAGATTATTTGAGAAAGAATGACTTGCGCCCTTGGAGTCATGAGCATGATCATGATTCATGACCTATTTCATGACTTGACGACTAAGTGTCAACATATAAAAAAAATGGAGGACAAACGGAGGTTTCTTCACATCTCCACCACGAGGAGCGGCTGGAATGACCGTATTACTTGGATGCCCATCGCTATCAGCATGCATCATTCCCATTCCCATTCCTCGCATTCCATCCATTCCACCCATTCCACTCATCAACATCATAGCTCGTTGAAATCCAGAATCAAAGCCCATTTGATAAGGATTTTCATCACTCATGCCACCAGCAGATGTGGGAAAAGATCAAGACGAACCATAAGCTGCTATTGAAGGAATTTGAGAAGGGGGACGCGGATCGGAGGATTGGTAGGACAAGGAAGATCGACAATATGATCGCAGGAAATGCCTTTCCATGGACCCGAGGGGACGGGGATCGGGATAATTCGCCGTAAGATTGATGGCGCGAAGGTTGGTAGCGCTAGGTTCTAGGTTGTCTGGGTGGGGAATCGGGATGACGAGGATGACGAGGATGGAATGGAAGGAATGAAAGGAATGGAGACCTAATAAGGTTAGACGCGGTAGTAGAGGTTGTTGATGTCAAGGTTGCATGTCTCAGGTCAACTACCTCTACAGTTGCTGAGACGGGGTTGGGTATGCTGGGGAAAACGAAATTTGATTAATTGTAGGAGGAGGTTTTTTTGTTAGGACAGGAGTCTGCAAAGTGACCCTTTGTACCGCAGTATCCACAAAGGCCATTGTCTC
>VBJK01000176.1 GCA_005879655.1 Chloroflexota bacterium
AGCAGAACACACTCCTTACCTTGTATTGGATTATGCACCCAACGGCACACTGCGCGATCGCTACCCACTTTCAGCACGGTTGCCACTACCCTTAATCGTCACCTACATCAAACAGATAGCCGAAGCTCTAGCCTTTGCCCATGAACGCCTATTAGTGCACCGCGATATCAAACCTGAAAATTTGCTACTAGGCAGGAATGGCGAGGCATTGCTCAGCGATTTCGGCATCGCTATTATGGCTGATCCCTCATTTACCAATCCTTCTCAGGAGATTGCAGGAACGCTAGCCTACATTGCACCTGAACAATTACAAGGCTTCCCACAACCCGTCAGCGACCAATATTCTCTCGGCATCGTTGTCTACGAATGGATTACCGGCGAGCGACTCTTCACGGGACAGACCTTCGAGGAACTCGTCTATCAGCAAATCAACGTAACTCCACCATCCCTGCGCCAGAAGGTCGCACAGCTACCGCCAGCAGTCGAGCAAGTCGTGCTTAAAGCGCTGGCAAAGGACCCACAAGAACGCTATCCAACCATTACTGACTTTGCACGCGCCCTTGAGTTAGCCGTGCAGAATACCTCCGGTCTCTTCAGCGCGCCAACCATCCTGGCCTCCTTCACGCAAACCAGCTCTGACAGTCTGGTCGAGAAGCAACCCATTGCTATGACCCTGCAAAAAACCAAGCAAGATTGGCTAGCTGCCGGGAATGCCTCTTGCGACGAGCAAGCCTTCGCGGATGCCTTGTGCGCATACGAGCAAGCCCTCGTGCTAGACCCCAACTTCGTACCCGCCCTGATTGGCAAAGCCATTGCCCTGAGAAACCTCAACCGCCATCAAGAGGCATTGAGCGAGTACGATCGTGCCATCGAGCTTGACCCCAGCAATGCCATTGCCTACAACAATAAGAGCTTGGTCTTAAACGAGCTTCAGCGCTATAGTGAATCGCTGGTCTTCAGTCAGCGCGCGCTAGCAATAGCAGCCAATTATCCTGCCGCCCACTTCAACATGGGCTATGCCCTGGGCGAACTAAAGCGTTATGAAGAGGAAATTGCGGCATATCAGCGGGCAATTGCACTTGACCCCACATTTGCCAATGCTTACAATGCAAAAGGTGTTGCCCTGAATGCATTAAAACGCCATGAAGAGGCGCTGAGTGCCTTCGATAAAGCCATAGCACTGGCCCCAAACTTTGCCATCGCCTATGGCAACAAAGCCTACACGCTTGGACTGATGCAGCGCTATAGCGAAGCACTTATGTACTACCAACGTGCAACTGAGTTGAAACCCAATTATACTAATGCCTATAAAGGCCTGATCAATATGTTGGAGGCCCTGGGGCGCACCAAGGAGGCAGAAGAGGTAAGAAAAAAAGCTTTTTGAAAAACGGTTCTTCAGGACTATGGTGATCTACGCCAAGCAGATTGCCTCTGCCCTGCAATATGCTCACAGTAAACGTCTGGTCCACCGCGATGTCAAACCTGAGAATATGCTTGTTGGGGCTAACCATGAAGTCCTACTCAGCGATTTTGGCATTGCTACTGTAACACAGAGTTCGCGTCATCAGCTACAAGAAGTTGCTGGCACCACAAGCTATATGGCTCCAGAGCAATTTCGGGGCCAAGCAAGCGCAGCTTCTGATCAATATTCTCTAGCCGTGGTGGCGTATGAGTGGCTATGTGGAGAGCGCCCCTTCAAGGGTTCCTTCTACGAGCTGGCCAGCCAGCACCTCTTGTTGTCCCCCCCACCGCTCTTTCACATCAACAAAAGAAGCTCTCTTCGTTAGACATACAATCCAGCGCAAAGAGCTTCTATAGACCCTGCGCCACTACGGGTGTAGTATTGCAAAGAGTACTCCAACTAGCAATAGTATACCAATCGCCGCAAACACACCCATATTGAGCAACGCATTACTCTGGCTACGCTCACGTAATTGCTCCTTACTCAGGTGCAAGAGATTGTTGATGGTCTCTTCCGGCTTGTCCTCGCTTGCATCTGGATAGTACTCACTCAACGCCTCAAAGTCCTTCTGCATCTCGGACGGATTCGCATAGCGCTGTGCCTTTGAAAGACTTAGTTGTCGCGTAAGCATGGCCTCCATCTGCGGCGTCACCGCCGGATTGAGACGGCGTACAGGAGGATGGAAGAAGGCAAGACGCTCGTGTGGATCATAGCCCGTAACTGCATGATACAAGGTGGCAGCTAAGCTATACAAATCAGAAGATGGATCAACTTCACCATGCATTTGTTCCGGTGCATAGTATCCCGGTGACAACTTATTCACGCCCGCAAAAGGCCCACTCGGACTCAACAGAGGGAGATGGATCAGCGAGACACGCTGCTGCTTCTCGTCTATGACGATGCTCTCAGGACTAATAGAGCCATGCACCAGCGGCGGTTTCTGATCAGCCAGTTGCGACAACAATGCACACAGTTGATAACCGTATTCTGCCACTAATGGTTCTGGTAACGCTCCATTTTGTCGCTTGAGCAGAGCCCCAAGCGTCTCACCTTCTGGATACAGCAACACCAGAAAATGCATGTTCTTCTCGCTGAAGAAGTCAACAACCGTAGGAAAGCCTTCCTGCTGCCCCAATATCTGCATGCGCTGCGCAATGCCAATGGCGATGCGATCTACAGCAGCATTCTTTGCCATTTCCCTCGGTACTATGATCTCGCGTATGATAACACTACGCCGTGATGCACCCATATCCATGGCAGACCATGCATTCCCCTGTTTCTGTTGAAGCTCCGGTAAAGCAATCTGCTGCATCAGGCGATAGCGTCCGTTAGATAGTGTGTCACCACGCATTAATGTATAACTCATAGTGTATCCTGCCATGGGTTTAGAACTCGTTTTGCCATCAAATGAGAGAGTCGCTCCTTGTGGCATCATGCTAGCGTCGCAGTGTGTACATCTCCCATTTTCCAAAGTTTCTTCAAAACAATGAGTACATCGCATATGGCTACCTCTTCTTACTTAACAATGAACAGGTAAATACTACTTACGGCGAAACCTCATCCAGGCGCTTGTTTCTGGTCACTGACCCAAACTGAGCTAGCCAAGAGGCAACTAGGAGAAATCCGCTAATCAGCAAAAACGTGTTTAATGGTCCAAACCGCACCACAAGCGCTGTTACATAACTGACACCAATGCCACCCCCTATATGCCCCAAGCCATCCGTTAGAGCAAATCCGCTAGCTCGCGCTCTCGTGGGAAAGTTCTCTGTGGTCCATGTATAGGTTATGGGTATCCAGAGATACGAGCCACACGCAAGCAAGATTGACCCCACTACTGCGACGGCAATGTTGCTGCTTTGTGCGATTATCACACCACCAATTATTGTTATAATGGCTGAAATGAGCAGCCAGTATTTGCGCTCCAACCGCTCGCTAAATGCAAAGGCGATGCATGCACTCACTATACCACCAAGGATTCCTAAAGACGAGATAAGTCCTGCTTCTGGTACTGGATACTTTAGTGCAACCAGCAAGACTGTTTCACCTGCGATGTTAGAATAAACGGTGATGTAGCCTAGCAACCAGACAACCAGTAAGATAATAGTGCGCTTAAAATAGAGTGCATTCCCAAAAATATCGCTGTATCCCGCATTGCGCATCGTTACACGAGCTGGCAGTACCTGGGCTATCGGCGGTAGCTCTCCCACACGCGCCTGCGCACGTTTCTCCATGCTCGCCACCACACGTTCCGCTTCAGAGATACGTCCTCGTGTAATAAGCCAACGCGGCGACTCAGGCAAATTGAAGCGCAACAACAATCCAATAAATGAAAGCGAAGCCCCTATAGCATACAGAATACGCCAACCAAAATTGAACTGGGCCGTAGCAAGGGCAAAGGGCAAGCCATTGGGAAATGGCGTGGCTGGCGTCGTCAGATAGAGACCCAGCCAGATACCAAGTAAGGCCCCTACCGTCGATAAAATGAATATGAGCGAAGTACATTGAGCACGCCACCGACTGGGCGCAAGCTCGTTAATGTACGTGTTGACAAGAGCTAAATCAGCTCCTATGCCGATACCAGTAATCGTACGAGAAATGGTGAAATTAAGATAATCTCCCACAAAAGCTGTGTAGAGCGAACCCAGTCCCGTAAGCACCATGGTAATAACCATAATATCTCTTCGTCCATAGCGATCAGCTAGTGGACTGAAGGTCAGCGCTCCCACCACATATCCAGCCAGATTTAACAGGACTGGCAATCCAATATACTTACTAGCAAAATGAGGACTACACCCAGTAATAATCTGCACACACGTCTGGACAAAGGAAACATTGACATCGCCAATGTCGAAAAAAGTGAAGAGGAACCCCAATCCTATCAAACCAATAAATAGATTAGGGAGTGCCCAAATCGGTATGCGATCCTGCCGTGCTATGATGGTAGCAGCAGCATTCGATTTCTTATTGGCAGGAAGAACTACCCTGCCTTGCTGAGATAACATGGCGACCTCCTTGTATTTCTTCTCTCTTAGAAGTATTCTCAAAGCCATTTAATCTTCTAGCCCTGCTCGGTCACTATATTGTAATGTACAGTTCAGCAAAGAGTCCATGTTCCTGACTACAAATGAGAGGCCCTAATTTGTTCTGCCCTACAACAGATAGTAGCTAAACAGGTATACTACCCCGGCTTCCCCTCTTGCAGATGCTGCCAGATGAAGGCTGCCAGGGCCAGCGCCGTCCGTTCCTTCGGTGATCCCTCTTCGCTCTCCAGCAGCTCTTCAGCACGATGAAGTCGGTAGCGAATAGTATTGACGTGCAACCCTAACTGCTCAGAGACAGCCTGGGCTGAACCGAGTGTTTGGGCCAGGACGAAGGTGTTGGTCAACTGCAAACTGCTACCAGCATCGTGGTCGAGCAAAGGCGCGAGCAATTTCGCTGCAAAGGTTGCTAATGCCTCACTGAGCCGTGGATCTTCCAATAAGCTATCAAGTCCAAACGTGTAGAGATCCAGCAAGTACTCTTCACTCTCCTCCCGCCGCGCCTTTTGTGCCAGCGCTAAGGAGTGTGAGAGTGCCAGTTTGAGGTCAGTGAGCGATTGATAGCAAGCCCCATGCACAATCCAGAGCGGCTGGCTACGATAGCAGGTGAGCAAGGCATCACGCACCTTGGAAGGCGACTCAGTCGCCTGTCCTTCCAACAGAATAACGGCAGTATGCTCATCAACAAATATGAGCGTACTTTTCAGTAATTCGAGAATGAGATACTCAACAGTGAGCCGTTTGCTCGTCGCTGAGCTAGCTGGCGAATTTGGAGTAGCCCAGGCCACTACCCACAACTGACCATGCCCTAAGGGCAATCCTAAACGATAGCCTTCATGTTCCCGTACTGGCGTGATGTGCCCTTGCAATAAGGAACGCACCCACTGCTCGCGCTGGCGACTCAGCTGATTGTGAGCCTGCTGCATACGCGCCAGCACTACATTGCACGCGACGATCAGATCGGCCAGGAACTCTGACCAGCGTGCAGGTGAGATAGAGGCGGTAGGGCACAGATACACCTGCCCAGGTTCCGCGATGCCAGGAGCTGCTAACGAGAGTACCGAGACGGTCTCTGGCTGACAAATACTGGCGGCTTGCAATTGTTCGAGCGGCTCACGCTGTGCGAGGACATAGGGATGACCTTCTCCATCCGTCACGATGACCGAACCTTTGATGAAGTGGCTCGCCCAGGCTTCGACCTCCTCAATACGGTTGGCCTGCATGATCAGTTCATACCAACGTGTTTTTTGCTGGGAGAACGGCTCGAATGCTGGTAGGTTGAAAGAGGAGGAGCGCTTTTCCACGGGCAAAGGTCCCAATTGGCTCGCTAACCGTTGCAACAGCAGAAACTCGGAAAGCGAGAAAGGTGCCGCAGTACGCCGTGTCGCATAGAGCACTGCTGCCACCGGGTCTGCTTGATCAGCCGTTGCGATAGCTCGAATAGGTACAGCCATCCCACAACGAATTTGCTCCCTATCTACGACATCACAGACGCTAGGATCGCGGTAGGGCGAATTGCGGTAATCTCCTGGCTGTACGGGCTTGCCATGAGCTGCAATGTGGCCCCCAACCCCACGACCACGTTCCAGCACAAAGCCAAAGTTGTTATGCTTAGCCCCAAGGTGCCCAGCCGTCTCCACAACATCGTGATGGACTTTGGCCCAGAAGGTGAAGTCAGCCTGTACAACCACTCGTGCGAGGCTTAGAAAGGCAGAGAAGGCATGCACATCCCCATGAGCCAGTGCTGCGAGCAATTCGCGATCGTAGAGCGGGGATCTAGCAGAAAAGTAGTGCTCTTCCTTCTGCTCAACTTCCAGCAACGCCTCAAACATCTGGCGTACTCGGCTGAACGTGTCAGGTGTGGGCATACTAACAGAAGGAGTAGGCCACACTAGCCAGAGAGCACCGTCTGAGCTATCCGCCGCAGCACGCAAAGAAACCAGTACAGCAGGTGGCATATCCAGCAGGTTACTAGAGAGATCTTGCTGTAATACCTCCTGTGTCACCTGCAAAGAAACATTCAGCCTGGCCGCGAGCCAGCGTTGCAGCGCTTGCCGCTTAGGACCAACATAATACACTTTCCAGGGAAGGTTTTTGCCATGACAAGGCCAGATCAAGGCTGTAGCGCAAGCGGGAACAGTCGGTAAGAGTTGTTGCAGTGCACGGATCAATAATGCTTCACGTTGCTCCGGCTGCAAAGCAGCGCTTTTCAGCTCATGTGTGACAGCCACCCAAGCTGTAGCAGGTCTCTCCTGCATAACATGCCTCCTTGCATTTATACGGGTCTACAAAGTCCTGCGCTCTCTTTGTCCTTGAGAACGTGCACATAGTATAGTTCCAAAAAGCATAGCGATCTCTAGCGTGCTAAAGATTTCTTTTTTTGGTTTCGGCGGGGAACGATAATCCGCACGGGATGGACTACCAGAGACACTCCAACCCCCACTCCTCCGATCCCTTTCCCATCCACTACACCCTCGCGCTCGAAAGCCTCGGGTGCTACTTTCCTTTTCCCTAACTCAACTTCTTGCTTCCACCCATCGTTTTTCCCGATCACTAATGTCCCTATCCCCTCTTTGACTAGCCTGTCCACGATCATGCGACTGGTGGTATGCATATAATGCTCGATACGGCGGTTCTGCTTGTTCGTAAGACGCTCCATGCGCTTGGTGGTCCCTTTGCTGTGAGCTGCTTTTGTAACGCTGCCCTCCGCTTATTATACCACTGGTTGGTCGATTTCACTGGACGCTCGTTAACGACTACTGGTACAAATCCAGGTTTGTTTGAGGTTAGCGCCACCAGATTATTGATCCCCATGTCTATATCGGCATAGTAAGCTAGATTGAGTTCGGCAGGCTTTTCCGCTTTCTCGTATATCACTTCTACTACATAGAAACCGTTTCAATGAACCCGCGTTGCCATTCTTGCTTGTCAGAAGAAGACAAATCAGCAGGGACGTACTGCTGTACCAGATGAGCGTACTCATAGCCAGTCAAGAAGAGGTGCACACATGTTCGTCCTGCTTTTCCATCTCTCTATACGCTTTACAAGCTGTCTGATAGCCGTCCATCAGGGTTGACGAAACACTAATGAAACACTTCCCTACATAGAGCAGCATATATTGCTCACGGTTGCTACAAGTATAGCGTGTGACCCTCTGCTTGTCTAACAGAGACGGGACAATGGTACTAACGCTTCTCGTTTCTGGATTGTTCAACATGCGATCTGCTCTTTATTTAAAGAGGCATTGTTACACAGCAAAGCTCCACGAAAAACTCAGGCTCGCTTTCCAAAACACCAACCTTTGACGCCAAGACGGCAACATGCTAGAATTCTTAATAAGCCAACTGAAACGAAAATGGAAAAACAGCATGAATCTACGCTTAGGCTTTCTCGCATCTTACAACGGCAGTAGCATGCAAGCCATTTGTGCCGCCATTCAAGCAGGTCAACTTCACGCCGAAGCAAGAGTGGTGATCAGCAACAACAGCCAGTCGCACGTGCTAGCATTTGCCCGCAAAATTGCCATCCCTGCCTATCATCTCAGTTTGAAAACGGAACATACCGCCGTAATGGTCGATTGCAAGCTCCGCGATACCCTGCTCGCCCACGAAGTAAACCTCGTCATACTCAGCGGGTACATGAAGAAACTAGGACCTCAAACGCTCGCCGCCTACAAGCATCGCATCCTTAATATTCATCCGGCCCTCCTACCAAAATTCGGAGGCCAGGGCATGTACGGAGATCATATTCACGCAGCAGTGCTCGCCGCGCAAGAGCCGGAAACCGGTATTACCATTCACCTCGTGGATGAATACTACGACCACGGGCCGATCATCGCTCAACGCAGATTACCCGTTTTCCCCACCGACACGACTGAAAGCTTAGCCCTCCGTGTCAAGACACAGGAAGGTGCCTTCTTTGTCGAAGTCCTACAACAACTTGCAGAGGCAGGACTTCCCCAGATCTCTTAGAGCGCCATCCAATGAGTTCAAGAGCATTCAAATAAGCTCCCCCCAGAGAGAGTAGGAATCTTGCCCACATTTGTGGCTCATCTAACCATTGGAAAATTTCCCCTTGATCTGGTACACTGCAAGAGGGATGCAGCTATTACTGATAGGGCCTGCCATTGGAATGCTGATCCCACCAGAGAGCTTCTCTATCGCAAGGGGAATTTGCAAGCATGAGTATCGAGATCGTTGTTGGCATCAACTGGGGTGACGAGGGAAAGGGTAGGATGGTAGACTACTTAGCACAAGATGCAGATTATGTTGTCAGGTACCAGGGCGGGAATAACGCTGGACATACCGTTGTCAATGAGCAAGGAGTTTTTAAGTTACATTTGATCCCATCCGGTATCTTCAACCCTAACACGACCAATGTGCTGGGACCTGGCACGGTGATTGATCTAGCCGCTCTGGATCAAGAGATACGTGATTTATCTGAGTCGGGTATCGACACTTCAAATATCAAAGTCTCGGACCGCGCTACCATCTGTTTCCCCTTCCACGCCATGGAAGACACCTGGGAGGAGGAACGCCTGAGCGATAATGGACAGACCCCCTATGGCTCAACCAGGCGGGGTATTGCTCCTGTCTATGGCGATCGCGTCATAAAAAAGGGCATCCAGTTGGGAGAGCTATGCTTCCCCGATTACCTGCGCACACGTGTAGAAAAGCTCGTAGCATGGAAGCGCCAAGTCGCACGCGACCTCTACAAACAAGAACCACCTTTCACCTTCGAGGCCATCTGGCAGTGGCTCAACACCTATGGCAATCCCATCAAAGATAGGATCTGTGATACCACAGTCCTGTTAGAACAAGCCGCACAGGAAAATAAAAAAATACTCTGCGAGGCGCAACTTGGAGCATTACGAGATGTTCAATACGGCATCTATCCATATACTACTTCCTCATGTTCATTGAGTGCATTTGCCTCTATAGGCAGTGGTTTGTTTGGTTATGCACCCACTTCCGTGATTGGCGTGATGAAGGCATTTTCAACCTGTGTTGGTGAAGGGCCTTTCGTGACGGAAATTCTTGATCAGGCGCAGGCTGGCGCATTGCGCGAAACTGCCCACGAATACGGCGCAGCCACTGGACGACCTCGACGTATTGGTCACTTTGATGCCCTCGCCTCAACATATGGTGTACAGGTGCAAGCAGTGACGGAGGTTGCCATCACGAAATTGGATACTCTCACAGGCCGCGACACCTTGCTTATCTGTACTCACTACGAATACCAGGGCAAGCCTGTCTATCGCTTCCCCATCACGGCCATGTTAGAGCATTGCCGCCCAGTGTACAAAGCCATGCCCGGCTGGCAGGAAGATATCTCTAACGTACGCCATTTCCAAAATTTACCTCCGGCAGCACAGGCATACGTGCTTGAAATCGAGCATCTAATCGGTCGCCCTATCCGCTACGTCTCTGTTGGAGCCAGACGCGAAGCCCTGATCGATCGTAGCAAGACGTGAGCGTAGAGGAGGGGATACTATGGCTTTCAACTTGAGAAACAGGCATTTTTTGAAGCTGGAAGATTTTACACAACAGGAGATTATCTTCTTGTTGCAACTCTCCAGCGAACTAAAAAAGGCGAAATATACGGGTACAGAGGTACAACATCTACGGGGCAAAGCCATTGCTCTGATCTTTGAGAAAGATTCGACACGGACACGCTGTGCCTTCGAGGTCGCAGCCTCCGATCAGGGAGCCTTTGTCACCTATCTAGGCCCCAGTGGCTCTCACATCGGCCATAAAGAGTCAACAAAAGATACTGCGCGCGTCTTGGGGAGAATGTACCATGCCATCGAATATCGCGGCTTTGGTCAGCAAGAGGTGGAAGAACTGGCGCGCTACGCAGGAGTCCCCGTCTGGAATGGCCTGACAAACGAGCGCCACCCTACTCAGGCACTGGCTGACCTGTTGACGATGCAAGAGCATTCCCATAAGCCACTACAAGAGATTTCATTCTGCTTCCTGGGCGATGTCGGTCACAATATGGGCACAACGCTGATGATTGCTGCCGCCAAATTAGGTATGGATATTCGCCTTGCCGGTCCCCAACAATGCTGGCCCGCGCAAGCAGCAGTTGAACAAGCAATGGTCATGGCCGCAGAGAGCGGCGCTCGCATCACATTAACCGAGGACGTAGAGAAAGCTGTACAGGGCTGCGACTTCCTGCATACGGATGTATGGGTTTCGATGGGCAGTTCGTCAAAACTGTGGGGCGAACGTATCAACCTTATGCTGCCTTACCAGGTTAATAGCTGCATCATGACACTGACACAGAATCCCAATGTGAAGTTCATGCACTGCCTTCCTTCTCTCCATAATACCAATACAAAAATTGGACGAGAAATTTACAAGAAATATGGACTCGAAGCGTTAGAAGTGACTGAAGAAGTTTTTGAGTCTAAAGCTTCGATTGTCTTCGACCAAGTAGAGAACCGACTACACACGATTAAAGCGATTATGGTGGCAACACTGGGCAATTAGCATTCAGCACCTTCGCTTTTTTGAGCAATATCTCTATAGGAAAAGACTTGCAACTTTAAGCTGTTTTCTGCATAATCTCTAATAGGGGATAAATTGTCCGAATTACATGACTAAGTTGTTGGCTATAACCCTTTTGCTCAGAAAGGAACTTGCCAGAGGAGTGACCATGTTACCACCTGATGAGAGAAGCCAGGTAACTGATGCGCTGGAGAGTCTTGCCATGCAGACCACCCAGACCACAGATGCCCTGGAAAATCTCGCTATGGAGACCACCCAGACTACAGATGCTCTAGAGCGCCTTCCACGTCCTTCTGATCGACGTCATACAGCCAGCGAGCGCAGGCAACAGATATTGCAACAAAGACAAACAGATGTCTTGCCTGGCCCAACGACGGAGACGCCAGGTTCGCGTTTGGCCTGGCGGCAAGCAACGCAGCTTCGTGAGGAAAACAAGCATTTACACACTGAACTAGAGAGAGTGCGTACCGCATTAGCCCAACTGACTGAAGAGTCCAGCATTTTACGTACTGAGTTCGACAAAGAAGTTGAGATTATCCATAACGGCCATCAGCAGGAAATAGAGCAGTATCACAATCATCTCCATGAGATGATGGATGAGCGCAATAAACTGCAAGAGAAGTATCAGGTATTAGAGCAGCGCTATGAAGAAATGGAGCGCTCATTTCACGATGCCGTGGCTGAGCAGGCGGGCAAGATTCTGATGGAGGCTGCACAGGACGATGAATTGGCACCTGCCGCCACATCAAGTGTGCTCGCTGGCCTAAGAAAAGTTGTTGAGGCGGAGGTCAGACGAGAAGAGGAGAAACATCTGGTAGAAGCGCTGTACTTAAAGCGCGAAGCCCAACGCGTCTTTGCGTTATTAGAGCAGGAGCGTAAAGAGCTTGAAGAGGAGCGTCAGCGTTTGTACACGCTCCAAAATAGTGCCCGTGAGCAAGCCGAATTACGCCAAAAAGTCTTACAGACTCGTTTAGACGCTCGCTGGCGTGCTTCAATAGTCGCCTGCTCCCTGATACTCCATGTGTATATAGCGCCAAGCATCTCTCTTGCGTTGCTTGCCCCCATTCTCATTTGCATCATCTGGACTATTGTGAGTGCCAGCCCTGCTGCTATGATCACACATATGTACTATAGTGCTCCCCATAAGAGAAAAATCAAAAAGTAGTGCGTGAAATATGGTAATACTTCTAAAGAAACAGATCTTTGCATAAAAGAGAGATGCTTACTTTAGCAAGTATTACCATGTCCTAGCTCTTAGCTACGCAAGCTCAGGACCGTACGCACGGATCTGCGATTGTTGGCCACCGATGTCCCCTCAACGAATTTTTAAGTGAAAGTTGAGATATCTTAACCTAACCAATCTTGCACGAGAGAGACTGCATAATTTTTTGATGACGACACAGTTGCGCATTGAACTTGACAGTTCCACCACGACTGAATGCTATACAGCGGCTTCCCAAGCTAGGTCATATTGAAATTGACTGTTCACACTGCCAAGCGCAAAATCACCCCTTTTAAGCTATATCTGAGAAATTCTGAAATTTTATTCATAATCGTTGTGCCAGATAAGTTATAGACATCTTTTTCTAACAAATTTAAGTGCAAGAGCGGACAGGAGAGCATCGGATGACGAGCAGTTCGCGGCGCAAATAGGGAGAGAAATGGAGAGACATTAACCATGCAGCGACAATTAGTTAAGGGAATAACATTGACGAACGAATTTCTTAACCCAAGTTAAGATTTCTTAACCACCCCTATCCCATACAAGAGAAGCTGTATAGTTTTTTGCTAAAAATATCATCTTAAACGAGCTTGGTATCTCCTGACATGCTAAAAAACAAAAAGTAACACCTCAAGCTCGTTTCCATTGAAAAATAACAACTCACTTAGCAAGCACAAATCAGGTTATTTGTGCGATACCAGAGCAATTATGTTATTTTCTTAACCAAAATTCAGCTCTCTGGTAGACCGGACAACACAGATTTACGCACAATTCTTTACACAAATCTGATGAAAAGTTGAGATATGTTAACCAAGCGGCGATATCTAGTTAAGAAAATAACATTGACTGCTACATAGGTATTACGGTAATCTCCCTCACGTACAAGATAAGCAGGTAACTTGCTTAGCTAGTGCAGTCTCTATGTTTACGGTTTCCATTCATCAGTTACGGAAGGTTTTCGTGATGTGCCCAAAAGGGCCTTTCTCACTCATCTCTTTCTCGATCTGAGTGACATCAGGAGTATGGATGCTCCTTTTCTTTCACCTTCCTGCTGTTTGCGATTACAAGTATATACAAAACATTTCTATATAATTGAGAGGTAAGTATTTCATGGAAGAGATACTATTCTATGCTCCTGCATCTGTCGGCACCCTGGAAGAAGTGCGTCCTCCAAGGGTCAGCATTGTTGTTCCCACACGCAATGAAGCGCGTAATCTTCGCCATGTTTTACCACATATACCTGCAACAGTCAGCGAGGTTATTCTGGTAGATGGACATTCCGTTGACGATACGATTGTGGAAGCGCAAAGGCTCCTCCCCTCCATTAAGGTGATCAAGCAAGTCGGCAAAGGTAAAGGTGATGCTTTGAGAGCGGGCTTTGCAGCTTGCACAGGCGAGATCATTGTTATGCTCGACGCTGATGGCTCGGCAGACCCAAGGGAGATCCCGCGCTTTGTCGAGGCTCTGCTCCAGGGAAATGATTTCGCTAAAGGCTCCCGTTTCCTCAAGGATGGTGGCAGTGATGATATTACTCCTATGCGCCGTTTGGGAAACGCTATGTTAAGTAGTCTTGTTAATTTCCTCTTTGGAACAAATTTTAGTGATCTATGCTACGGCTACAATGCTTTCTGGAAATACTGTCTTGACCATGTACACCGTGCAAACTTGAAAATGATCGAAGTTCCTAGCTTTGAATATCCACGCATTCATGGACAGAGCAATTTACGGACCTTCCGCGATGGCTGGCGTGTCTTACAGGCAATTATGAAAGAGCGGATGAGATATGTCACAAAGACATTTGGTCAGACGTAAGACAAGCCATCTCGCTAAGTACAAAAGTAGTCTCTCCTCAGACAACTTCATATTAAGAAAAGAACGGTGTAACGTGATACAAGTGCAAGATACTATTTCCGTGATCATTTGTTGCTATACAGAACAGCGCTGGGAGGATCTTCTGGCCGCAGTGGCTTCAGTGCGCAGGCAGACGCTACGAGCCAGTGAGATTATTGTGGTGGTTGATCATAATCCTCTTTTACTAAGGCGCGTACAAGAGTACTTACCTGATGTCGTTCCTATGGAGAACAAGGGGTCACGTGGACTCTCTGGTGCACGCAATAGCGGTATTGCTAGAGCACGCGGTTCTCTGATTGCCTTTCTTGACGATGATGCTGTGGCTATGCCCGATTGGTTACAGTTGCTACAAGAAGACCTGAGGAACCCACAGGTCTTAGGTACCGGGGGAGCGGTTCTTCCTCTCTGGTCACAACAGCGGGCTACCTGGTTCCCCGAAGAGTTTCTGTGGGTGGTCGGTTGCACGTACCGGGGCATGCCACAGACCGGCAGCAGCATCCGCAATCCTATTGGTGCGAATATGGCATTTCGGCGCGAGGTTTTCGATGGCATAGGAGGCTTCCTCAGTGAGATTGGCCGTGTTGGCACGCGTCCGGTTGGCTGTGAAGAGACCGAGCTGTGCATTCGCGCTCGTCAGCATTGGCCGCAAAGACGCTTTCATTATAAACCAGAGGCTAGCGTGTCTCACCGCATACCAGCCAATCGCATGACATGGCGCTATTTCTCTGCTCGCTGCTACGCCGAAGGTCTCTCGAAAGCCTTTGTGACCAAACAGGTCGGAACTGACGCTGGACTCGCCTCTGAACGCACTTATACTCTCAAAATACTCCCAGAGGCGATCTGGCGGGGCTTTGTTGAGGCGTTTGTCACTCATGACTGGTCTGGTATTGCACGCTCTGTCGCTATTCTCCTAGGTTTGCTCATCACTATCTTGGGATACGTTGTCGCTGTGCTTCATCTCGCGTGCGCCAGATCGAAAAGGGCTTGCCCGTCGCACGCACTGACTCAAGACAGTTCTAACACACCGCAAACTAGCTCCATGCAGATGGTTTCAGCAGATGGTAAGGCGTTGCTCTCATCTGGAAAAGGCAAGACTCATGCATGAAGAGCTGAAAAAGATACCTATCCTTATGTATCATAGTATCTCGGACCCCAAGCGTGCTGGTCGCCAATTCAGGCCCTTTACGGTTTCCCCAGCATTGTTCGCTGAACATATGAAATATTTGTACGAGCATGGCTATACTTCTCTTACGGTCACACAGCTCATTACTCTGCTCTCCGGTGAGAGACGCCGTCTGCCTGAACGACCTGTGGTAGTGACTTTTGATGACGGCTTTGCTGACTTTTTTACCGACGCGCTGCCAGTGCTCAAACGCTACAATTTTGTGGCGACGGTCTATATTCCTACGGCTTTTGTTGGTCGCACAAGCACCTGGTTATGGCGCGAAAAAGAGGCAATACGTCCCATACTGACCTGGGGCCAAATCAGCGAGATGAGTACACAAGGTATCGAGTGTGGAGGCCATAG
>VBJK01000361.1 GCA_005879655.1 Chloroflexota bacterium
AGCAGCAGACGCACTATCTCGATACCCTTATGTTCAAGAATCCGATTGCACAGACGTATGTGCCGTATCAACTATGGAATTCAGCACAGAAATCATCGAGTCAGTTAAGTCTTCATACAAGAACGATAAGTTATTTGGCCCAGTCATTTCCAATCCAGAACGCTATAGATATCAAGTTTCAGATGGACTCATTTTCTTTGAAGGACGGCTATGTATTCCTAGTAATGACTACAAAGCGCGTGAATTCCTCCTCAATCTTCACCATGATCATCAAATCCATCATGGAGTCGAAAAAACGGCACGATCAATTAACATGGATTACTACTGGCCTGGATTATGGGTTGATGTCGAAACATACATCAAATCGTGCACTTCATGTGCCCGCAATAAGTCGTCCACACAAGCTCCTGCCGGATTTCTCCATTCCATGCCAATCCCTGAGGATCGTTTTAAGGAAATGGCCTTGGACTTTGTCGGTCCCCTTCCCAAATGTCGAGGGTATGATATGATACTCATCATGACAGACAGATTAACAAACTATGCCAAAATTGAACTCACATATTCCACGGCAACGGCTCGGGATATTGCCAATCTCGTCTATCAATCCTGGTACCGCCAATTTGGATTGCCCCTTGCAATTACATCTGACCGAGACAAACTATTCGTCAGCAACTTCTGGAAACAACTTCACAAGAAGATCAAGATCGACCTACGTATGTCAACATCATTTCACCCGGAGACAGATGGTTCCTCTGAACGATCCAATAAAACTGCAATTGAAGCCTTACGCCATTTTGTCAATGTACGTCAATCGGACTGGGCAGACCATCTTATCCATGTTGAGACCGCCATGAACAACTCTGTCAATGCTACGACATCTAAGACGCCCACGGAACTGCTTTATGGTACCCCAATTCGGCTATTCCCTTCGATAAACCCCCATTCGAAAGTCACAGTGCCTGCGGTAACAGACTACATTCAGCGGATTCAGGATTCCATTGCACTAGCACGGGATATGCATGCGCAAGCCAAGACGCAGCAAACGACATATGCAAACAAACGTCGGCGACCAGAACCACAGTACAAGGTTGGCGATAAGGTTTACTTGGACACCAAGAACTTACGGCTTCGGATCAAGCAAAAAGGGCGTACTGCCAAGTTTTATCCTCGCTTTGTTGGACCATTCAAGATTATCAAGATGAAACCAGAGACATCAACGTACAAGCTTGAATTACCCCCAGAATACAAGATCCATCCCACATTCCATGCAAGACGCCTCAAACTATTTGTCGACAATGACTCAACATTATTCCCCAACAGGGAACCTATGCGACCGCCTCCTATCAACACCGAAGACAATCAATATATTGTGGACAAGTTGAGAGACCATCGCAAGATTGGAAGAACAAGGCAGTTCCTTGTTCATTGGCTTGGATATCCGGATTCGGAGGATTCGTGGGAACCAGAGAGAAATATAAATAAGGAGATAGTACGGGATTATTTGAAGAGACTGGAAGATGAAGGATGAAACACTACACCATCGCCAGTTTTTTTTTCGGGGAGGGATGAGTGCAAGGACGCCACGCACACGCCACCTATTGTTCACCACATTCATTATCAAATCACCATTGTTCCCCAATGGATCGAGACTACCATTGTTCCTAGTACTATAATAGGCAGATAGTTAGACAGAAAATGTATCTTTTGTCCTGTTGACTTCTTCGCGTACTTGCGCGCCTCCACTTTTTTTTCAACAACGACCAAAGACCGATCCACAGACCCACCGAACCTCACGATTCCACCTACCAGGCGCACCAACGTCACCCCGCTTGTGCAGCTCATCACCGATCGTGGCCAAGTCCAAACCCAGAACCAAGAACCCAACCTAGAACCCAACCTAGAACCCAACCTAGAACCCAACACGGAATCTACCAACACGGAGAACACTGTCAACCTCGTTGATCACCAGAACACCAAACCAAGAATGACCGAACAATTATTTAAGCCCGCAAAACCCCACACCTTTGATGGATCCGACACCACTCTTGTCGCTGTCAAAACATGGACCTACACAGTCGAAGAATACATGGAGTTTGCAAAAATTCCAGCAGCCAATCAAACCCGAGTCGCAGCAATGTTCCTCGCCGACACCGCCAAGATGTGGTACATTAATACCTATGTTATCCCAGAGACCCCACTCCCCGATTTGAAGACGTTCCTTGTCGCCTTCAAGGAACATCATCGGAGCTCTGAAAGTAGCTCTGACATCAGGAGAAAGATTGAGACAATCAAACAGAAGAATCGCAGTGTCGCTGACTACGGCACTGAATTTGAAAGTTTGATTAACGAGCTTGGGAAGGGAGTAGACCTTGGATGGGCCAAGGATCACTTCATTAAGGGACTTGAAGATGTCGAGGTGCGCCTTAGCCTTTTGTCTTTAGCGACGTTTGAAACTGAGACTATCAAAGAATTGACCAAGAAGGGACATCGCCTTCAGCAAGCGGTTCAACAGTCTCGCCCCCGAACCTCATACAAACCTCCGACTCCCGGGAAAGCACCAGCTGCATTCACTAGCTCCCAGCCTAATCCCAACCCCGGCGCAAAGTTAACTAAGCTTTCAGAAAAGGAGCGGGAGGAGCACCGAGCAAAAGGACTTTGTTTTAAATGCCGCAGGCATGGACACATCGCGCGGGATTGTCCTGATGGAGGGAAGGAGATCCAGGTTAAGAAAGAGTCTGTTAACGAGGCCACCATAGTTGAGCAATCTGATTCTGATTTCGAATATCCCTCTGTCCCAACAATTAAAGTCCATACCGTCATCCAGGGCACCCCTGTCAAGGCCCTGGTCGATTGTGGCGCCACTCCCAATATTCTGTCCATCGATTTCATCCACAAACGGCGTCTCCGTACTGTCCCAGCGCGCCCTGTTTATCTCCATCAAGCAATGTCACCTCACGGTATACATGTCAATGAAAAAGTTATCTCAAACGTGGAAATACCCTCGAAATCATGGAAGTCCTCAAGACCTCACAGTTTTCTGGTTGCACCACTGAAAAACAATGACGCCATTCTAGGGATGTCTTTTCTAAAAGCTGAAAAGGCCTTGGTGGATGCAGAGAATTCGGACATCATTGTTCCAATGCAGGAAAAGGATGACGAGGAATTGGAGACGAGTTTGAAAGGAGTCACCTTGCCCAGCTTTTGTCC
>VBJK01000362.1 GCA_005879655.1 Chloroflexota bacterium
CTGCGGGAGCGCTTGCCATTGCTGGCGGTCCAAGGCAAAGTCGATCTCTTGCGCTTGCCATTGCTGTCGTTCCCAGCGATAATAGAGGTCCCGATAAGTGGGCAGATGTACTAGACCTTCATCAATGATATGCAATACATGCTCAATGGGGGCTTGCTGCAATTGAGCGAGCGAAGCAATTTCTATGGGCATATCTGTTGGCATGGTACTTCATCTACTCTTTCTTGTTAAATTTCCTATGCGCTTTTCAATGTACCATCTGCATGCGGTCTTAGGCAAGGAGCGGCGGCTGGATGCAGAGAAGACTGCAACAAACATGCTTGGAGAGGAGTATATATATCAGTGGCTGGTTCAGGACTTGGGGGTCCAGGGGGCGAAGCCATCCTGGCGGGGTTTGGGGTGTCCCCAAAGTTTCCCATTCCCCAAAAGGTTTTGGGATTGTGCACTAGCTTTGCCAAGGAGCGAGAACTATGAGTCGTCGCGTTTGGATTATCGTTGTTGCTATCGTCATCATCTTCCTCGGCCTGCTGGCTGGCATTAATTATGCCGCTGTTGTAGCTAGCAAAAGTACTAACAGCAATAGTACCAATACCGCTACTAGCACTAGCCCTGACACAGTTCCTACTCAAGCCACGACAAATAGCACTCAGGTATGCGGTGCCAGTGTGTCAGCTAGTGATCTGCGTACATTCCAGATTGTTCCCCAACAAACCACAGCATCCTATAAAGTGCGCGAAAACTTGATTGCCTTCAATCTGCCCGCTCACAACGCAGTCGGCACAACCCATAAAGTGACAGGACATTTCAATATTAGTAGACAGGGAACGCCCTTAGTCGCTAATATGAATATGACCGTTGATCTGCGTGATTTGCACAGCGATTCGTCAACGCGTGACGACTATGTGAGAAAAGATTATCTAGAAACTGATAAATATCCAAATGCAACTTTTAAGTCTACTTGCGCACAAAACCTACCCAAAACGTATCAAGATGGTCAGCAAGTCACCTTTCAGATGCCAGGCGATCTGACGGTTCATGGCAAGACAAAGCAGGCGACATTTCTGGTGCAGGGCAAAGTGGTGGGCAACACGATTACTGGTACCGCAACTACTACCGTGTTGATGTCGCAGTTTGGCATAGCACCACCCAATCTGGCGAATTTTGTAGTCGCTGAGGATAAGACGGTGATTACCATTGAGTTTACGGCAAAGGAAGGATAGCGCTGTTGCTAGCTGATCAAGTTGGCTCATATTAGCTCAAATTGCATCCATAATCTCCAAAGCTATTCAACTTTACTCGTCGTGCTTTGTGGAAAAACAGCTTAACCACGAGTTGGTACTTTTCAGCCATAAAAGCACTCTTCTATAGAGGAAGAAGCGGCAATTATTGTAATATCACTCTTACAATCCCACAACAAGAAACATTTTGCTGCGTGATGGTGTGGCACATCGTCATATGCATATGGTATCATTGGGTATCATTCAACTATGGAGGGTGTAGCTATCGAAGAAAACGTGTGGAAAAATACTCGTGGGTAGACAGTAATGAAGTAGTTACTCTATTTCCCTCTATTGACGCTCTAGCGAATATAACGTGTATTAGCGTTATCTTTTCGTTTAAAGAGTCAATGGACTATTGGGAGTCCTTGCATTTTGAAAGGAGCTTGTTTTCGTATGATCAACACTTGTATCCAATCGCTACGACGAATGTCTCTGTGGATTTCCTTACCCTGCATGCTCATTCTCGCGCTTGCTGTGACGGCTTGTGGAGAGAGCGCACCTACAACCACTTCTCCCACTCCCGCTGCTACCCCTGCATCGCAGGCGACATCGACCACTGCTGCCACATCAGGAACTGCGGCAACCATTATGATCACCGAACAGACCGGCGGACACGATATCTACAATTTCGAGCCAAAAACCCTGAGCGTCAAAGCTGGTACCACCGTCAAATGGGTCAACAATTCGGATGAGAATCATTTGCTAACCTGTACTCCTTCTGATGTTGTTACAGCAAAAAGTATTGTTCCCAAGAGTGGTTCCGCTGATAATACTTATCCGCTAACTTTCTCCAAGGCTGGTACGTATACTTGTACAAGCAAGCTTGTACAGCGTACGAACAATCAGCCGGAGAATGCAGCGAGCGGAGCGAAGGTGACAATTACGGTGACTGCTTAAAGAAAAGTTTCACACAGATCTTGCTGTAGAGTTTTTGACTTCCACTGCGCTTGTAGACTACTGGATAATGCGCAGTGGAGGTCGCTCTTTCTCCCCTGCTGGCAGAAGATTGCTCTTTGAGAAAGGATGCTATTTGCTATGGCAATGGTGATGCCTGATCAGTTGATTGGGCAAATGGTAAGTCAGTGTCAGGTGGAGCAGTTGGTGCATCGTGGTCAGGTCAGTGTTGTCTATCGAGCACAGCAGTTGCGCCCCAATCGACCTGTTGCCATCACGGTCTTTCTGCTACCGGAGACGCTCTCTCCCCTGGCATATCAGCGCTTCCGTACACGCTTTTTGCAAGAGATGCCCTCGCTGACGACGTTGCGCCATGCCCAGCTCTTGCCGCTGTACGGCTATGGCGAGTGGGAAGACCTGCTGTATGTGATCACGCCTTACCGGAGCGAGGGATCGTTGAAGAGTCAGTTAGCACAGCAGGGTGCGTATTCCCTTGCCAAAACGGTGACGATCTTGGAGCAGGTTACGTCTGGTCTTGAGTATGCTCATCGCCATGGCAAGCTGCACGGAGCACTCTCGCCTACCCATATTGTTGTTGCAGGGGATGATACCCTGCAAGTGGCAGGACTGGGACTCTTACAGCTCCTGGCGAGGCGCGATATCTTACCCATCGCCGAGCCTGCTCAGCATATCCTGACGCTTGCTGGTGTACCTCTCGTCTCTCCAAATTACATGGCTCCCGAATATCGGCAGGGACACGCGCTCAGCATACGCTCTGATGTGTATTCGCTGGGTGTCATCCTGCTAGAACTGCTCACAGGCTCACCACTCCCCCGTGCCGCGAACCCTCTGGATGCTCTGCAACAAAACGCAACATTACCACTGCCACTCAAAGAGGTCCTGCTACAGACGCTGGCAACGGCTCCGCGCCAGCGCTTGCAACGTGTGAGCGACTTATTGGGGGCTTGGCTCTCTGCCGTCGAGCAGGTGCAAGCTCCGG
>VBJK01000363.1 GCA_005879655.1 Chloroflexota bacterium
TTTGTTGTGCATGACAAATTTCTGGAAACGCCCTTTGCAACACGTTTGCAAGGACTCTTACGGCATGCTTGGGAGCACCATTCCTGGCATATCATTGCAGCAGTTCCGGGGAGCGGCAAGTCATGGGCACTTCACGACCTCGTATTGCACAGTGGAGCCTACAAAGAAGCTACAGGGAGAACTCGACTCCCCATTCTTTTCATACGCGCACCAGCAAATCAAGCACACGAGCTGAATCTGGCAACGGCCTTCGCCGGTGCTTTCGGCATCGTTCCTCGGATGACAGGAGCAGCCCTTCGCCTCTGGCTTGTGCGGGAGATGGCATGTGATGGAGTTGAATGCATCATCATTGACGACGCACATGAATTAACACTTAAACACCTGGCCTTGATCAAAGAATTTACGGATAATCTAGCAGCTCCTCCGTATCAAAGGCGGGTTGGTCTCTGCCTGGTCGCTGCTACAAGCGGAAACGTTGTTCCCTTCCAAGAAGTCCTTGCAGAGCCGAAGATTATCTGGCGACAGTTCCGCCATCGCATGGATACAGAACATCCCTATCATATTGTTCCTGGCCACACGGAGGAGGAGGTGCGTCATATTTTAACCACCTTTGAGGATCTCTATCGACCTCAGCTCCCAGACTTGCAGTTACGTCGCTGGGCCACAACGATCTATGGGTGGTTGACTAACCCAATCCTCGATCCTGACGGGGCCAAGCGTGTGACGATGGGGAATATCACCAAGCTTGTGATCACCACGCTTCGGCGTGTCTACAACCAGGGAGCGACTGATGTCGATGCCGTGACGCTCCAAGAGGTGGCAGAACTAATGATTGTGCGCCGTGATGAGATTACTGGGATTGACACAGACGCACCTGATCAGTTGCCGCCAGAAGAAGGAGTAGGCTGATGGAAAGGATAGTACTCGGTGATCCTGCTTGGTCTGACACCTTTCCTCATCGTATGGCCCCGCATCCCGAAGAAGCGTTTGTGAGCCTGTTACTGCGCTGTGATGAAGAAAACGGTTGGGCAAGCGGGAGAACATACGCTCATGTGAGAAACCTGTTGTACTACCCAGCGCATCTGCCTGACTTGGTTGTCCCATCTCGGCGATCTGTAGACACTCTCGCTATGCGGCTCTGTCTGCCTATCGGCACTATTGCTGCTACGACCTACCTCTGGGAATTGATGCGTCTCTTTGAGACTGTGACACCTTCATCAAGAGATCTCTGCGAGAGTTTCGTGTTTCGTCTTTGTCCTATCTGCATCAAAGAGCATCGTGTCATCTTGCGTTATCACTTCTTGCTAGGAATGACAACATGTTTGCAGCATCGGATCTCGCTGTTATCCTCTTGTACGTGTGGTGCGGTACTTCGGCCCTTTGCCCCAAGATCATCCCCTTTTACTTGTCGTGTGTGTGTGAAAGATTGGAGTGGACTTCCTCATGTTCCAGCAGCACCGAAAGATCTCGAAGAGGAGCAACTAATCCTTGCCTGCTATGAGTGGTGGCTTAAATATGGAAGTCAGGCGAGCCTTTTGAATCTCCCGTTCCGGCTGGAGAACCTGAATGACTATGTATCTCGCAAGTCTCGCGGCCCCTCTCGATGGTCTCGCTGGACCAGAAGAAAAAGGTACACCAAAAGGTGGTCTCGCCTGAGATCATCTCGCGGAGGTCCATTGAGTATGATGGTATGGCGTCTTGATCGATTAGATTTGTTAGATCACTTCTCTGGGGAAACGTGAAGACAGTCTCAAAAGGGGAATGTGTTATGCAGCAGGAGCTTTGTTTCTCTGATCCGACTTGGTTCATGACCTTTCCACATCGTGTCATGCCACTCCAAGATGAATGGTTATCTGGTTTGCTCCTGCGCTGTGATGAGGTGAACCATTGGGAAAGCAGAACCACGCTTACACATGTTCTGCATCCTGGTCCAGAAAAATTTCATCGGTGTTGGAGGACTGAGACACCCAATCTCACTGTCATTCAGCCCTCTTCTTTGAACCTCGACTCTCTGGCCCAATTCCTGGCACTTCCTGTGAGTGCATTGCTTGCCACAACATATCACACAGAACTGGCTCGCCTCTATGGTGAGTCGAAGCTGCATCCCAAACTCTTGAACCTTTCCTATTCACTTCGCCTCTGTCCTCAGTGTCTCGCAGAGGATCGAATCTTGAAGCGTACCTTGACTTTACCCCACATCACCCACTGTCCAGCACATCTGCTCACTTTGCAAACCCAGTGCCAATGTGGAGCACCATTCCGCCTCTTCCATCGACAGGCACTCCCATTTACTTGTTACACCTGTGGTCTCGATTGGTCTGAATTACCTCGGGTTGAGGTTGTACCGGAAGTTCTCGTGTTGGAACAGAACTGGCTCGTTTGGTATGAGTTCTTCTTCTCGCAAGGAACATACGCCATCATGCGGGAGGCACGACGACTCATGCAGCTTTCTTGGTATGAGCAATTTCCTCTTGGGGATTTAGTGACATTGCTTGTTGAGCATGGTTATTCTCCCCAGGATGTGTTGAACTCCATGAAGCGTGTGGATCTTTTCTCCCAGTTGTGGATGGGGAGGAGTAGTGCTACTGTTCTCCCACTGGACGATAAAGAAGAAAACGCTCTGTGAAAGCTCTGTCTCTCTTTACTTGTCCTGCTTAGAAGGGATTTTGGGAGGGAAAATGTTGTGGTACCGGAGTTGCATCAAGTATATTGCTTGCGATACATTAATCTTAGAGCCTGATTTTCATGTGATACAGATTTTTTGTTTTATCGCCTCTACAGGAACTCTTTTTAAGACCAGCATTTCTTAGTTTGATGCATATTGGTGCAAGAAGAACAACATCTACGTCACAAGAAGTCTTAGAGCATCCTTGGAGGGAAGAATGACAAAATACCCCTTGATAACGCCCGAGCATTCTCCAAGGCTTGTGGTGAGCGTGGCTCATTCACAAATGATCATCTAATCATGCTCAAATGGGCGAATCAGAACTTCGAACTATTGCAAGAGTGACTTTGCAAAGCTACAAAATAGGAAAGGGCATCTGAGTTGCAGAAGAGAAATCCCCATTCGTCAAGGAAGACCATTTTTCTCACAGGCGCTTCAGGTCTGCTGGGTCGAGCACTACTGGAAAAGCTCTCTGACTATAATCTCATCTGCTTAACTCACCGAACCCTTCTCAGCACCCCTAACATCATCAGCTTGAAGGGTGATGTCACTCAACGCTGGTTTGGTCTTAACCAGG
>VBJK01000364.1 GCA_005879655.1 Chloroflexota bacterium
TTAAGAAGATCTTCTACACGCCGCGTTTTGAGTCGCTCAAGCACGTTGGCGCTCACGTACAGCGTCCACTCTGGGCCAGCACCAGCACAAAAAATCCGGCTTACCGTGATGTCCTCTACGCCGAGGAGCTGATCGGACCGGACACTGTGGACACCATGCCGCTGGAGACCGTCCAGAATTTCCGCGATCATGGGCAAGTGAGCACAACGATCGAAAACGATATTGCTGGCGCTCATGCGACCCTGGCGGCATTAGAAGAGATTGGCATTCACTACAATCAAGTCACGCAACAACTCCAGGACGAAGGCGTACAAAAGTTCGCGGACTCCTTCCATCAGTTGTTCAAAGGCATTGAGAGTAAAAAGGAAGCCATTCAGGCGGCACTTTAACACGTTAATTCGCTCAGCAGAGATGTAGCACCCTCTTAGTAAAGGTGCTACACCTCATCTTGAATGAGGAGATTACTTATGCCTCAACGCAGCGTAGTCGAGGCTACTAACCCTCTTCGTGAGGGGCTACGCATCAAACAAAGCCCAGAACCGTGTGTCATGGTCATTTTCGGAGCCACCGGCGACCTGACACACCGTAAACTGCTACCAGCGCTCTATAACTTGGCGCTAGAGCACCCACTGCCCGCAGGTTTCTCAGTCGTAGGTTTCGCACGACGGCCCTATACTGATGAAACATTTCGTCAGCAAGCCCTTGACTCGATTAATGAATACTCGCGGCAAAAACCGGTTAACCCGCAGGTATGGGAGACCTTTGCCTCAGGTATCCATTACCTGCAATCCGATTTCCACAATCTAGCGGGCTATGAGAAACTGAACACTCTGCTCAACAAGCTCGACCAGGAACGGGGAACAAATGGAAACCGCATTTTCTATCTGTCAACCCCCCCTAGCCAGTACGCTGAAATTATTCAGCAGATTGGCGCGGCGGGTCTGAATAGGAACCGCAAGGGCTGGACACGCATCATTATTGAAAAGCCATTTGGACATGATCTCGCCTCAGCGCGTGAACTCAACCGTCAGGTCGGTAAAGTTTTCAAAGAAGATCAGATCTATCGTATCGACCACTATCTAGGGAAGGAGACCGTCCAGAATATCCTGGTCTTCCGTCTGGCAAACGGGATTTTTGAGCCGGTCTGGAACCGTCGCTACGTTGACCACGTACAAATAACAGTAGCGGAAAATTTGGGACTCGAAGGTCGTGGTGGTTACTACGAAGAATCGGGGGCGATCCGTGACATGGTGCAGAACCATATGCTACAACTCTTGACGTTGGTCGCCATGGAACCACCAATTGCCTTTGACCCCAATGCGGTACGCGATGAGAAAGTGAAAGTGCTGCACGCCTTACAACCGTTAGTCGGTCGTGACGTAATGAATAACTCTATTCGTGCTCAGTATGGTCCTGGCTTTGTCGGTGGGCACCCGGTCCCTGCTTATCTGGAGGAACAAGGCGTTTCGCTCAATTCTACTACTGAGACATATGTAGCGCTCAAATTCTTTGTTGACAACTGGCGCTGGGCGGGCGTACCATTCTACTTACGAACAGGGAAACATTTGCCCAAACGTGTTAATGCTTTTCAAACGTAGTGAAACTCATGGACAGGTCGAGCCGAATGTGCTTACGCTGCGTATTCAGCCAGACGAGGGTATTTCGCTCAAATTTGGTGCAAAAGTACCAGGTACCGATATGCAGATTCGCTCGGTGAATATGGACTTTTTCTATGGTTCGTCCTTTGTACGAGCGCAACCAGAGGCGTATGAACGCCTGATTCTTGACTGCATGCTTGGTGACTCTACGCTCTTTACTCGTCGCGACGAGGTTGAGGCAGCCTGGATGTTCATTCAGGGTATCCTGGACGAGTGGGCAAACGAAGATCGTTCTACCATTCATACTTATGAATCGGGAACGTGGGGTCCACAAGCTGCTGATGAGTTCATCTGGCGCGATGGACACCGGTGGCGTCGCCCCTGATCGCGTAAAACGAATAAAAAGAAAGAGTACACTGTTGTCCATGCGAACAGCGCCGTTCACAAAGATAAAGGGGTTTAGGAATGACACAGGATATTACGAATCGTGCCAAGCCGAATATACCCTGGGCAGGTAAAACAGTCCATATGGAACGGGTTGAGGAGGAGCTTTTTCGCCTCTGGCATATGTCGGCTGATAACATGCGTATCAGTCAGAACCTCCATGTGCGTACCAGCGTACTGAATTTCGTGATTTGTGCTCATGATATTCCATCAGCTCAGAAAGCAAGTGCTATTCTACGCAATTTATCCAGTACGCATATTGCACGCGTTACACTATTAATACTTGATACTAGCACAAATGCACCAACCGATGTGACGACATGGGTGACATTGCGCTCTTTCTCTATTATCTCGGATATCATGCGTCATGCGTTTGAACAGATCACTGTACTGGTTAGCGGGCAAGCCGTTCATTCTGCCGCAAACATTATTCAACCTTTACTCAAACCTGACCTCCCTATCTATCTTTGGTGGCTGAGTGATCCCGTCAGTGAAAACGACCTGTTTCGGCGCATTGCTAGCGTCAGTAACAGGGTAATTGTTGACTCAAATGATTTCTCGGCCCCAGGACAGAGCATTGGCACGCTCTCATCTTTTGCGGAAAATTTTCCTGATTGTGCTGTTAGCGATCTCAACTGGGGTCATATCACGCCTTGGCGGCAACTGGTAGCCCAATTCTTTGATACCACTGAATTCCAACCATACCTGGCTGGTATTCATACCATCGAGGTTGAATACGCTGTCGCTCCACTCTCTGAATCCGGCGGCGTTGCGCTCAATCCAACGCGTGCGTGGCTCATCGCGGCATGGTTAAAAACACGCCTCAGCTTGTTACCAAAGAGTAGCTCAGAGCAGGATGCAGACAAAGTGAACATTTTTATTCGCCCACGCACACAGTCCGATATACAGCCTGGCTCATTGTGCCTGATACGGCTCACGAGCAGTCTTGATAACCATCAGGCTATCTTCACGATTGACCGGGGCGATGATGCAGAGCACGTGCTGACGCAGGTCGAACTACCACTGGCAAACCGCCCACAACGCGCAGTGAGCATGGCAACAACTCATGCTGTAAACGAATTGCTCCATGAAGAATTAGAAATCCTGGGGCATGATCATTCCTATGAAGATACGCTCCACGAGATGTACGCGCTATTTGCACGATAACATGTAGAGGAAGCTTGTTATGAAGATTGCTATTTTTCCTAATACAGAACTCCTGAGTCACGCAGCGGCTCGCTACGTCGTGCGCGTCGCCAACGAGTCCATTGCCACCCACGGACGTTTTACCTTTGCGCTCTCTGGTGGCAATACCCCGAAGCAATTATATAGTTTATTGAGTAACGAACCCTATCTCAGTCAGATCGCTTGGGCGCTAGTAGAAATCTTCTGGTCGGACGAACGCTGTGTACCACCAGAGAGTGAGGATAGCAATTTCCGTATGGCGCACGAAGTGCTGCTCAGCAGGGTACCCATTCCTACCAATCAGGTCCATCGCATGCCAGCTGATGCAGCGGATCGTGATGCAGCAGGGTATAATTATATACAAGAGATGCAGCGTGTCTTTGGTACGAGCGTTGTGCCCAGCTTCGATCTGCTACAACTCGGCATGGGACCAGAAGGGCATACCGCTTCGCTATTTCCGCATCAGGCTTCACTGCACGAACAGAGTAGATTAGTGATGCCTGTCTCCGTACCCAAACCGCCGCCACCTCGTCTGACGTTCACGCCACCAGTGTTGAATGCAGCTGCTCATGTGCTCTTTCTGGTGACAGGAGTGGACAAGGCGGATGCCATTCACGCGGTGCTGGAGGGGCCGTCGCAGCCAGATGAGTATCCTGCACAACTGGTACAGCCAGCACGCGGCGATGTCACCTGGCTACTGGATGAAGCGGCAGCCTCAAAACTCAGTAAGCAGTAAAAGGGAAAGAAAAACTTGGCAACTATTGGACTTGTTCCTTCGATTCTCTCTGCCGATTTCACGCGCTTGGGCGAACAGGTGCGTGAGGCAGAAGCAGTAGGGGCACAACGTATTCAGATTGATGTCATGGATGGGCATTTTGTTCCTAATATCACCATGGGACCAATGGTGGTTGAAGCCGTGCGTCGTACAACACGGCTACCGCTAGAAGCTCATCTCATGATTACTAATCCCCAGGATTACATCGAGACCTTCGCTAAGGCTGGTGCGGACGTAATCATCGTACACTACGAGGTTTGTCCTCACCTGCACCGTGTCATTCAGCGCATTAAAGCAGCGGGCGTACAGGCTGGCGTCGCTCTCAACCCTTCAACGCCCGTCTTTATGCTCAAAGATATGATCTCGGTGATCGATTTAGTGTTGATCATGACCATTAATCCGGGCTTTGGCGGTCAGGAGTTGCTGCCAGAGACGCTGCCAAAGATCACTGAGGCGCGTGAGATGGTGCTTCAACGCGACCTGCAATGCGATATCGAGGTGGATGGCGGTATCCATTAAGCGACCGTGCCCCTTGTTGTGGAAGCCGGAGCGAATCTGCTCGTCTCTGGCTCTGGTGTGTACAACAAGAAAGAGAGTGTTGCTCAGGCCATGGAGCGGCTACGACGCGCTATTGCACGCTGAATTTGTAGCGTAGTTGCGCAATTTATTGCGCTGTGCTCGCCATAAACACCCGTAGCTGCACAATTTATTGTGCCTGCTTCTCTTTGTTTGTGACGCAGGCGCAATGAATTGCGCAACTACGGTAGGTGTTCTGAGCGGGAGCAAACAAAAATGCTGCAACGATGCCGATAGTGGCAATCAGCAGTCCCACAGACCCAAAGGCAAGAGAGAAGTCCTTGCTTTGTTCCGCAATCAAACCAATCAGCGGAGTACTGACTATCGTTGCTGGCGCAGCTAGAATTGCTGACAGTCCCTGAGCCACCCCAGAACCAAGACGCGCCTTCTTGCCAAATATCGCCGCCGTACTGAAAATAGCCGCATAGGGTAATGTCACCCCAAATGAGAAGATGATAACTCCAATAATTGCTAATGGTAGCGATATAATGGGTAGGGCTAGCATCCCTAGGCCGATAAAGGTCAATACAGTCCCCGCTCGCATGAACAAAGTAGGTCGGTGCCAGCGTGCCAGCAAGATACCTCCTAACGGTCGGAAGAAGATACCCAGGAATACTCCTAATGAGCCAAGCGCGGCAGCTAACCCAAGCGGGACACCATAGCGACTGAGAAAATAAACAGTCAGCCAGGCTGTAATGGTATTTCCCAGGCCAAAGGTTCCCATATTGGTAAACGCTAGCGACCAGATGACAGGTGAACGAATACCAGCTGCAAGATTATGCATTTGTGCCCTTGGGTCTACCTTCTCTTGACTGGGTTTGGGCATACAGCACCAGATTATTAAGGACAGAATACTCGGTATCACCGCGATCACTAATGCACCCTGCCAGCCCAAGGGACCCAACAATAATGGCGTGATAAATATCCCAAGGCAAGTTCCCAGTTGTGCTGCTCCTCCATTGAGTCCCTGCCCGAATGCGGAGTATTCACCCAATTCAGCTGTGGCCTGTGAAGTAGCTACTAGTACAGCCCCAGAACCAAGACCAACTAGTGCACGACAACTAATCATCCAGCTGAAGTTTGGATAGAGAGGGAACAGAAATGTACCAGCAATTACTAGTAGTAGTGAACCCAGCATGGTTTTGCGTGCTCCATAGCGATCAGAGAGGACTCCACCTGGGATGGTTGTTAAGCTAAGCCCAAGAAACAGCAGCGTGGAAAATAAACCCATTTCGGCTTTATTCACCTGTAAGATACTTTGTAACAATGGAATAAGGGAGCTGTAGTTAGAAAAATTGAAGCTTACTGCTATAGAGGCTAAAGTGATGGCAATGAGCTGCAATGTAGGACGAACTGACCGTGCTGCATGTTTTCTCAGCTTGGGTGTGTTGCCCTTGTGCACTATGCTCAAAGCCTCTGCACGTTCCGGCGGGCTAACTGGCTCGACCAGTTGTGGGCCGTAGGGTTGCCCTATCTGTGTAACAGGCACCGCTTCATCTGGTGTGAGTGATAGTGGCGGTTGCTCCTGCACGACGACAAGCTCAGGCACCGCCGACACAAAGGCGTAGGGCGACCTGAATTGTCTGGCCGGTTTTTCATCCACTTGCTCGACCAACTCCGGCGACTTAAATTGCCGAGTGGCAGGCTTCTGGGATCTCCTTTTTGCAACTGGTGCTGACTGAAATTTCATTGAAGACCTTTTATTATATCGTTTTTGGCGAATTTTTTTTGCTGTAGCAACCCCTCGCCTCATCGCGGTCTTTTTTTTTTGTCTGCTCAATTATACCTCTAGTAAGAAAAAAAACAAATTCATTAGGAATTTTAGGGAGAAGCTGTAAGGCTTCTCCCTATAAAACAGACTTTTTATTGATGACCTTTGTGAAAAGGTATACACATCTTTTCAAGAAAATCATGTATTAGATGCTCTCAAGAACATGGCAGGACTTCGACTTCAAGATAGGATGCCATGTCTCCTCCATGAAGAATGTGGTTTCTCGCTGTGTAGGGGGGCGCATCATAGGGGAAGAAGATAAATCCCTCGAAGGCATTTGTTTCGAGAAGGTCCGCTCTACTACCAATCTCCAAGACAAGTTGATGTCCCTTTTTGAATAGGTTCGCAGTTGGCGTCAGGCTAAATTCCAGTAGCGCTGGAGTGTTCGGGCAAAGCGGCTCGGCATGTTGATGCTCGTGAATGACCTCATCGGGGCGGGAGAGCGCCTGATCAATCTTGCGATGCGAGGCGGTCAACCATCCGAATGAGAGCTTCCTCTGACTTCCATCAGCAGCTAGATCGCTGGAAACGGTGGCGTTGTGTAGCGCAATATCTGCGCCTCGTAGCGGTCCAGCTCGCGTGGATAGAGCATATGGCGCGGCAGAGCGATGAATGAGAGCGAGCTTTGCCGGGGTAGCGCCTCTTGCTGCAAGTGCTGGACTTCAAGCGAGTTCTCGCAACTAGGCGCAAGGTACCAGCGCTGTTTAACGGCACCCGCAAGAGGCCACTGCTGAGCACTTTTCCACTCATTGGCCCCCTGAAGCCAATAGCGCACTGCTGGCTGCTCCTCAATGCCCGTATCGATGCCCTTCAGGTAATGGTCATACCAGCCAAGCAGCTCGTCTTGATAGTTCGCCCACGGCCAGCGCGGGTCAGGAGGACCAATAAAGAGCTTCTTGGGGGCATGGATACCAGCCCATGCCTGGAATGCACCCTTCATGTGCAGTCCAGGATTGCCCCAATTGGTGCCAATACAGACGGGAACTTGTATGCGGTCCAACACTGGCCAGGCGGATTTCTCTCGGTAATACGGGCCATCGTACAACTGATCGCAAGCGAGCGTAGCGAAACCGCGTGCCCATGATTCCTCTGGGTGTAAACGTCCAGGCATCTTCGTCCGGTTGAGGAAAAAGAGACGCATAATCAGCTTCTGTATCCATTGACGGTTCAGCACGTACCCCAGCATGTGCCGTATCGTTGGTGACACAGCGAGATGTTGCGTCGCACCAACAAAGGTATAGTAGGTCGCAAAAAAGTCAGAGTGAAACGTGCCGCCACGCGAGACAAAATGACGATAGAGATCGGTGAAGCCTAAATAAGGAAAAATAGCCTTCAGGTGTGGTGGTTGCCGTGCAGCTGCAAGATACTGGATCGCGGCAAAATACGACATGCCCACCATCCCTACATTGCCATCGCACCAGGGTTGTACCGCAGCCCATTCAATCACATCCACTACATCATCCAGCTCGGCAGGCGAAAATGATTCGACACGCTCCCCGCCAGAGCGGCCCGTCCCGCGTGCATTCACGATGAGGTGACAATAGCCACGCGAGACCAGATATGATGTAACACCAACTTCATTGATGGGTAGCGGTAGACCAGAGTTTTGCAGTTCTTTGGTATACGGCGACCACGCCAGTAGCATGGGAAAGGTCTCTGTCGTCTTCGGGCGATAGAGGTCTCCGCACAATATCGTGCCATCCGACAAAGGAATGGAGATATTGGCTTCACAGATCACACGGAACCTGGGCAGCGTCCTCTTTTTGGGCGTCCACCCGGCCAGTTGTTCTCCGGTCAAACGGGTGTATGGTGACGGCATACGTTTTCTCTTTTCTTAATGCATTTCAACTTGACCCATTAGGGTTTGGTATGTATACTTCCCCTTAGGGGAGGCAGAGGTGTTCTTTCCCCACCCGTTTGAGGGGATTGAAAACAGTACACCACCTGGAGATCCGTTCGGATATCGATGCACTCAGTAAGTTCCTGGCAACGTTTCACGTGCTCTGGAAAGCGCGCCAACATTGCCTTGAGATCGTCCAGACTACGCCACTGTGCATAATTGATAATGTGCGTGCCGTCCAGGCTCATATGGAAGTTGGCACTGATAAAGCCTGGGCAACTCACCACATCCTTTTGCGTCATCTCCTGCAAATACGCCATCAGCTCTTGCTGCTTCCCTGGCTTTACCGTAAGCGTATTGATCATTGTACAGATAGGTCGTCCTGGT
>VBJK01000365.1 GCA_005879655.1 Chloroflexota bacterium
AAAGAACTTTGTCTTCTTGCGCGACAGATAAAACTTGTTCTTCCGAAGCGTCAAAAGCACGCGGCGACATGCCAGGTAATGTTCGTAAGGTGACCTACCAGGCTTGTCATCGTATATCGTGCCATCATCAACATACACTGTGACATTCCTTCCCCATTCTTCTCGGAGTGCGTGCTGCATCGTACGCTGCTGCGTCGCTACTGCATTTTTGTCTCCTTATTGAATCGTTCTTTGTTGTAGAATGCTCATATGGTTGATGATTGTCGCATACTTTTCATCGTTGGGGTGTACTCTTGTCTGATCAAATGCTGAAATCATATCGAATATCGACGCATTTGAAGATCGTGCTATCTTGTGAACTAGTTCTTCTTGATCCGGTAGCGGCCAGGCCATTGGCTCCGTGTCCTCATTTCGCTTTCGAAGATCTTGGACATGGCGAAACTGGTTTGCTTCGTGTTTCGGCACCATGTGCGAGGCTGCAAGCGGTATTTCTGACGTGTAGCGAAGGATGCCAGACTGCAACTTCGCCTTGACATCGCGTTCTAAGGCTTGTTTGTGCGCTTCGGGAAGCCGATATTTGTGAGCTATCCATGGCTTCGTTGGTTTGTACGGAATACGATGATTTATCTCTCGTAGGGGTGGTAATTCATTCGGAAGTTGGTCCACAAGGATGTCATCGAATTCAGATAATAGTAGTTCGCGATAATAGTTCGAATCGCCGTTCTTTCGTATGTTCCGAAAGCCCTTCGGACCTTTGCGGGTGCGGGTGCGGGTGCTAGATTTTTCTTCCGAAGTGCTCGCCGAAGCGCTCGTTGCCATGATAACAGGCAATTGATAAGGAAAATCCTTTCCTCCGACATCGCCATCTAAAGCGATAATGCCGTTCACTTCTGATTTTGGCCTTTTTCTGGCTCGTCTCCCTCGTGAATTGACATTCGGAGTTTCTGGAGGAGTTTCGGGGATCGTACAATCGAAAGAAACTCCCCATGCACGGAAATGTACCTTTCTATCGCGAAGGCTGATAATAGCATCACCATCATGAAGCGTAGGAGCTCCGATAATGGCGTCATAACCAGCCAACCCTGCTGCGTGAGCATTCAATGTCTTTGTCCAGTCGCCAAACTCGACTTTGATCAATGCTGTGGCGTTGCTTTTTGGCTTTGACCCCTTTACTGCTTGTTGAATAGGCAAAGGTTGTTCCCGCTTCTTCACAGGAATCTTGTTAACTGTAACAAAATGATTCCCAATGAAATCATCGGAAGACCCTGTGTCAATGAGAGTCTTCGCTGGCACACCATTGATGATTATGGTGGTAAACATCGGTGGTGGTTTCTGTTCCAATGCTGACTTCGGGGTCGTCTTCGCCGACAAAGCAATCGTCGGTACGTTCGGAACCGTCGGTTTGCCCAATAATGCTTCACGGTATGTTCTTCCATCTATTGTCGGGCTTGCTGAGCGTTTTAGACTCTTGGGGCTAGGTTCTTGCGACTCCGGCACCTGAAT
>VBJK01000366.1 GCA_005879655.1 Chloroflexota bacterium
AGGGAAGTTTGTCGGGAAAGATGTAAAGGCTGTTCAGGAATGGGTAGGACTGTCACAAGAAAAGGGCGTTTGTCGCAACTGTGCAGCTAAGGGGCACTTTTCGTTGCGATGTCCTTTAAAGAAAAACAACAATGGTGGCAAAGGACAAGGGCAGCTTAACGCCTTGATCCCTGGTGTAAATAGCGAAATTCAACAAGATCTCGATTACTTGTTCTCTATCGTTGAACGTACACCGCTTGCAATGTTTCCTTGTTCAATTGATCGTACCCTTGGCATAGCCATGCTAGATACAGGGGCGACACGGATTTACATTTCCCTTGAATATGCCAAAAGCATAGGCTTACGAATTTACGAATCACCTGACGCCCAAGTAGTTCGGGTCCCAAATGGACAAGCGATGCGGGTACATGGAGAAACGGAGTTCACTCTTCAAATTTCAGAGTGGAGAGGGAAAGTTAACGCTACTGTACTCGACATGAAAACGGATTTTGATGTCGTACTGGGAATGTCATGGTTTCGTGAATGGAAGCCTATCCCAGATTGGGATAAATTGGAGTTTATTATTGAGACCACAGACGGTCCTAAGAAGATTCAAAGGTTGCCAGACGCACCAGATCTTCATGAAATCGAAGATCTTGAGCTCGAACCAGAATTCAATCTCATTCTTACTGAGAAAGAGTTAAAACGCGAGTTCAAGAGAGGGCATTATAAAGACACGGTCTTGTATTTTGTCAAGACAACGGACAGCGGAGAGATCCAGCTGAATGGCATTAATGACCCGAAACCGAAAACGGATGCAGGAACCGTGGATTGGGACGCCAATTCAGAGCTGCATGAAACCCTTGATGAATTCAAGGATGTTTTCAAGGATGAGTTACCTGACGGCTTGCCCCCAAGCCGATCTGTTGACCATGCCATCGAAACCGGCGCAGAAGCCCCTGTAAACCGAAATGCGTATCCGTTATCGGTACAGCAGCTACGGGAGCAAACGCGACAAATCGAACAATTGTTAATACGGGGATTAATTCGAGAGAGCTCATCCCCGTGGGGTGCACCAGTCTTATTTGTCCTCAAGAAAAATGGGGAATGGAGAATGTGCATCGATTATAGAATGTTGAACTCGAAAACGATCAAGAACACTTACCCTTTGCCAAGGATTCAGGAATGCTTGGATAGATTAGGTAAAGCGACCCACTTGTCATCTTTAGACCTTTTGTCAGGCTATTGGCAAGTGAGAGTGAGAAATCAGGATGTCCCGAAAACGGCGTTTAATACACGATATGGCAAGTATGAATTCCTAGTGATGCCTTTCGGCCTCACGAATGCTCCGGCAACGTTTCAAACCCTCATGAACTCTATTTTACGGCCATACATCGACAAATTCGTCCTCGTTTACCTCGACGACATTTTGATATATTCAAATTCGAAAGACGAACATCGTGAACACCTGCGACTAGTCCTCCAAGCGCTGCGTGAACATCAGCTCTATGCACGGCCAGCAAAATGCAAATTCGATAAGCCTACAGTCGAGTTTTGTGGTCATGTTGTTGGTCAGGGAGTTGTGAGAATGCTGGATTCAAAGGTGAAAGCGATTAGAGAATGGCCGCAACCGAGAAACGTCCAAGAAGTGCGTCAGTTTTACGGACTTGTCAATTACTATCGTCGTTTTATTCGGCACTTCAGCATCATCGGCGCACCTTTGTCTAACCTTTTCAAATCGAGTGAAGATAAGGACGGCGACAAACGAAAGCGACGACCAATTGTTTGGTCGACTGTGCACCAAATTGCTTTCGAACGGCTAAAGAATGCTATAACAACGGCTCCTGTGTTAGTACAGCCAGACTCAATGAAACCGTATACGATTGAAACAGATTCCTCAGATGTGGGGAATGGAATGGCGTTGTATCAACAAGGAGAAGATGGGAAATTACACCCTATCGCATATGACGGCAGGAAACTGCAAGGACCTGAACTCAGGTACCCGACACATGAGAAGGAGCTGCTCGCCATCAAGGATGCACTCGTAAAATGGCATCAGTATGTCGACAATGGGCTCCCGATCACTGTGATAACCGATCACGATTCATTGAAATATATGAACACAATCAAGAAACCGTCAAAACGATTAGCTCGATGGGTCGACGAATTTCAACAATATAACCTCATCATTAAATATCGTCCTGGGAAGCTCGCTACTGTTCCCGATGCGTTGAGTCGACGGCCTGACTACCTCAATGCCCTGGCACAAATCGGTAAAGACGACTATGTCCTTTATATTCGTCAGTTTTTAGATACAAAAAAATGGCCAGTAGATATGGAGGACGCACAGAGGAGCACGGCGTTCCGGGAAGTGGATAAATTCGTCCTGGAAGATGGTATATTGTTTAGGAGGGTGAGAGAAGGAGTCCTAGCTCCGTACATCGACTTCCTATTCCGTGGAGACCTCATGCAAACAATTCACAATCAATATGGACATTTATCCTACTCAAATCTTTTCGACATCCTTGAACCTCGTGCTTGGTGGCCCTCGATGGACAAAGAATTGCAAAAATTCATCGCTTCATGTCCAAATTGTCAAATTCAACAACGTCAACGCCCGTCCCAAGAGCGCGAGTATGCGCAGCTCATCACGGATCCATTTATCCAGCCCTTTCAACGTTGGGGAATAGACCTCATTGGTCGTTTGCCCAAGACAAAGGATGGTAACCGTTGGATCATAACTGCAATTGATTATGCAACTGGATGGCCTATCGCTAAGGCCATTCCCAGAGCAACGGAAGAAGCTATCGCCGAGTTTATTTATAACGAAATTTATATGCATTACGGCGCACCTCAGGAGATATTCACAGACGGAGGTAAGAACTTGTGGGGAGGCGTAGTACAACGTTACCTTGATAAGATCAAGACACTCCACAGAGGCACGAGCCCGTATCACCCGAGAACAAACGGAAAAGTAGAACGTTTAAACGGAATAATTGGAAATATGCTCGGGAAATTGCTCTTTAACAAACCGACAAAGCTATGGGATCTATACCTGGATCAAGCACTGTTTGCATGTCGCGTTAGAACCCACACCACGACAAAGACATCTCCGTTTTACCTTCTCTACGGTCGACAACCCCATCTCCTTGGGGACTATAATATCGCCTTGTCAGCCGAGGCACCGGCGGCTGATCATGAAGAACGTTTCAAACCACTACAGTCAGCTCGACAGGAAGCTGCAATTGGAATGGGTGCTAGTACGACATGAGAACCCACAAAAATTTGAAAACAAATGGTTTGGACCTTACCAGATCATTCAGAAAATGTTGTTGGGAACATACCGGTTACAAGATCCGAGTGGGAAAGAGTTGGGAGCTCTAGTTCATGGAAATCGACTCCTAAAGGCAAATATTCGAACCACAGACGAGCTAAGGAAGCTATGGGCTTCCCCGGCAACGAAGGACGCACTACGGCGACGGAATATTCAAGAACTTATTCCATCCGACCCCGAAAATACAAGTGTTTTAGAACGTCTTTTATTCGAAACAGGGGACGAACCAGAAACGACCCAAAACGAAAACCAACAGCCCCTTGTCATCACGTTAAACGGCACGCGGGCGCGAGAACAAGAAGCACTTGATGAAGTTACGAAAAGGCAAAAACGATCAACACCGCAATTACTCAAGGAAATTGTTGTGAGGACGTCTCCTGAACCAAACACTACGCCATTACCGGTTTCTAGGAAACAAGTTTTACGAGGGCGTAAAAGGTCTAGGTAGTGGAGACTGTCGAGTGACATGCTATTGCCGGAATAACCGATCAAAGCCCTGATTATTATAGATAGCCTAATTAGGAAGGGAGCCCGGATAGCCAGTGCACACGATAATAGAGTTATCCATAGAAGGCCCAAACGGGAACTGTGGACGGCGTAGCCGCTGGGGGTTATAATACAGCGGTCGCCCACTTCCTGAGGGGCCATTGACAATTACGGACATCAACAGCAAACCCTGTTAGACGTCGCAAACCCCCTCCTGTCCTTCCTT
>VBJK01000367.1 GCA_005879655.1 Chloroflexota bacterium
CTATATACGAGAGCTTCTTAGCCAAAAGCGTCAGGATAGACAAGCTGATCTGGTCAGCGCACTCCTGGATGCTCAGGTTGAGGGGGAACCACTGACTGAACAGGAGATCGTCTATTTCTGTACTTTACTCCTGGCGGCTGGTTTTCAGACCACCGAGCATCTGATCAGCAATACTCTTCTCTGTTTAGACGAGCATCCCTCTGCACGAGCACAGTTGTGGTCTGACCCCTCTTTAGTGCTCAGTACTATTGAAGAGGTGGCGCGTTTTCTCCCCGTAGGACCGCGAGCAGTGCGCACGGTAACTAGGGATACAGAGATTGGTGCAAAGCAAATCAAAGCGGGGTATAGGATCTTTGCTTGGATCGCATCAGCCAATCGTGATGAAGAGCGGTGGAGGGATCCCGAAGTCTTTGATATCCAACGCTCACCTAACCAGCACTTAGGTTTTGGTTCCGGTATCCATTTTTGCCTTGGGGCACCGCTTGCCCGTTTGGAAATCGAGATTCTACTACAGCAGATCATTGAACGCTTCAAGGATATCCAACGCATTCAGGACATACCACTCCAACTCGTTGAAAGCTACAATGTCTATGGAGTGCAACAACTTCCTATACGCTGGCAAAAGCGATAACATTAATGGGAGATTTGATCTTATGTTGAAAGAATTTGGGCAAGAAGATTACATATCTCTTTTAAGAAGCTCGTTATCTACGATAAAAAAGTTAAAGGCCGAACTGGAGCAGCAAAAGAAGGGGCAAGAGTCGATAGCCATTATTGGGATGGGGTGCCGTTTCCCAGGAGGATGCTATGACCCAGCGACGTTCTGGCGGTTTTTAACCGCAGGTAGAGATGGCGTCGTGGAGGTGCCTCGTGATAGATTTCACATCGAGGACTTCTATGACCCAGACCCAAGTGTAGCCGGGAAAATCTATCTCAAAGAGGCCGGATTTTTGCAAGAAAATGTGGGCGAATTTGATGCACGCTTCTTTGGCATATCCCCACGGGAAGCGGTTGAAATGGACCCACAGCAACGATTGCTCTTGGAGGTAAGTTGGGAAGCGCTCGAACGGGCTGGGATTCCCGCGAGCCAACTCAAAGGGACGCAAACCGGAGTTTTTATCGGGATCATCGGTTCCGAATACGGCATTTTGCCTCGTGAAAACGGCGATGTGAATCCCTATAGGCTGACTGGTTTCATGTCCAATATAGCCTCTGGCAGAATTTCCTACATTTTAGGTGTACACGGTCCATCGATTTCCCTTGATACGGCCTGCTCATCATCGCTGGTGGCGGTGCACTTGGCTTGTGAAAGTTTACAGAGAGGGGAATCCTCTTTGGCTCTGGCTGGCGGTGTCAATTTACTGTTAGGACCCGCTGGATTTCTCCCTCTCTGTAGCCTGCGTGCGCTAGCGTCGGACGGAAGGTGCAAAACGTTTGATGCAAGTGGTGATGGATATGGGCGTGGTGAGGGCTGTGGGATCGTGGTCTTAAAAAGGCTTTCGGACGCAGTGCGAGAGAACGATCCCATTTTAGCAGTCATCAAGGGGACCGGCGTGAATCAAGATGGCCCTGGTAGCGGGCTGACCGTGCCAAATGGGAAGGCTCAAAAAGCCTTGATCCTCAAAACACTTGAGGCGGCAAAAGTCTCTCCCGCAGATATTGGGTATGTAGAGATTCATGGAACGGGCACCGCTTTAGGAGATCCTATCGAATTTCAGGCTTTGACAGAAGTATTTGGCCAAGACAACACGAGAGAGCAGCCACTGTCTCTTGGTTCAGTTAAAAGCAATATAGGGCATCTGGAAGCAGCAGCAGGTATAGCGAGCCTGATTAAAGCGGTCTTGTCTTTGCAGAACAAGCACATTCCACCAAACTTGCATTTGCATGCCATCAATCCAAAGATACATCTAGAAAGCATTCCAGCGTCGATTCCCCAAAAAGTCGTTCCCTGGGACACAACGCGAACACAGCGGATAGCAGGGGTGAGTGCGTTTGGCTTTAGTGGCACCAATGCTCACGTCATCGTCTCAGAATGGCAAGACGCCCCGCTCGCCTCTTCTCCTTCTTACCTTCGACCCTGGCATATACTGGCCCTTTCAGCAAAGGACGAGAAGGCCTTATCTCAAGTCATAGCTAGGTACGGGCAGTACTTTGAGCAGACCTGCGAAGAGGAACTCTGGGATATATGCTTTACTGCGAGTGCTGGGAGAACGCATTTTTCTCGTCGCGTGGCTTTTCTTGCTGAAAACAGAGAGCACATGAAAAAGGGCATTGTTGAATATCTTCATGGGAAGAAAGGTGAAGGCGTGCTTGAAGGCAAAGGCCGGGATCATACGCGTCCCAAACTCGCCTTTCTTATCGAGGGGAAAATACAGCAAGCACTGGCGCAATCCTTGTTTGAAACACAGCCGATTTTCCAACAAACCATTCACTTCTGCAACGAACAATTACAGAAGTTAGCCCATATTTCCTTGTTAGAGAAGAGTCTCTCAGGAGAGAGAATACAGCACGCAAATACCCCCGGATTGCAGGATGATCTTCTTGCGTTTGCCCTGCACTTTGGCATGTTGAAAGTATGGGAAGCGTGGGGAGTCAGACCCAGTGCGGTTCTGGGTAGCAAAAGTGGAACATTGGTTACAGCCTGTGCTGCTGGTATTATGGAGATGGAAACAGCATTCGAGTTTCTTTTAGCGCATTGGGGGGTTGCGGCAAAAGCCGATGGCAAGCGATCTCTGCATGCTCCGCAGATGCGGATCATTGCCGGAAGTACTGGCAGACCTGTTGAAACGCAAGAGGCTCTCTCTCGTCTGTATTGGGAAAAAGTTTTAAGCGAGGAGCCGAACAGGAAAAAAGGCATGGAGTCCCTTTACAAGCTCGGATATACCCATTTTCTGCAAACAGGTCCAATAGATGATGCGGACTATCGAGGGGGCCTTTTCCTCAGTTCTGGCATACAATACTTTCCCTCTGTCACAGAGATTGATCCGTGGAGAACCTTAACCGAGACCCTGGCCACTCTGTATTGTCTGGGATTAGACATCGATTGGTCGGGTTTTGAGCAGGGTTACAGCAGACGGAAAGTGGTTTTGCCGACCTATCCATTCCAAAGAAACTATTTTTGGTGTGAGACCGCAGGACACCCACAAGGGATGCCCCTATATGAATCGGCTGGTGAGGGGCATTCATACCATTG
>VBJK01000368.1:0-2794 GCA_005879655.1 Chloroflexota bacterium
AAGGGACGAGAGATGGTCGAACGTGGTCTGGCGATCTGCACGTCGTTAGCGCCGGTAATTGGATACGATGCCGCAGCTGCAATCTCGAAGGAGGCGCATAAGACTGGCAAGACCATTCGTGAGGTTGCCCGCACAAAGACCAAGCTGAGCGAGCAGGAACTTGATCGTATTCTCGATCCTGCGAGTATGACGAAACCAGGGCTGGAGGGTGGTCCTGCTGCTGGGTAAGGTTGGGTTGAACTGCATCAGGGCAAGAGTGCTTCCCTTGCCCTGCTGTGGTCGTTAGAGTGCATCTTCCTCCTGCTCATGCTCAACCTCGTTGACATCCTCCGAAGGTTCGTAAACATAGTGCATCTCCTCTAAGCATTACATGCTATATGCTCTTTTGCCTTACACTCAGCGAATAATAGAAACTCCACCAGTTCTTGCTCGTGCAGCTGATCAGCGGCATAGATGTCATCAACGATTGCTGTGATTCTTGCTTTGGTCCTTGTGCGTAGCCATTCGATTTTTTCGCAGAGGAAGTCTTGCATGATGACTGGTGATAAGTGGTGAAAGTCACGGCTCGTGAGAGTGGGTGCTACCTCACTGCTCTGTGTGCGAGCTGGTACTGGCGATGTCATTGCAATCAATTGGAACGTTTCCAGAAATTCTATCCACACCGGATCAATGCCAGGCTCACTCTGCCATTCCTCATAAGGGACTTCACCTGCCAGATACTTGCGTGTTCTTAAGGCGAGATCATCAAGCTCCTGACGTGAGTACCAGCCCCAGCCAATGCGTTTTGGGGGTAATGATTCATGAGAGACGAAACAGAGGTAAATGTACCAATAGTGGTAATACACCCCATGTGTGCTTCTTTCATGGATACCTTTAGATTATGCGCAGGCATATCTGACTATAGGTGAAGTTGAGGAAAGCATCAAGGAGCTGCGAGACTTCTATGAGAGGATGAAGAACCAGTTACAATCCCCGCTTGGATTTGGTAAGGTATCCATTCATCTGCGAAAAATCCATGCAAAAGGTTATGGTGATGTACGGGCGGTAAGAGAGTTTGAGCAATCGTTGAAATGACAAGAGGGGAAAGAGCTAAATCCCCTCTTCTTCAATCTTATTCCGCCACAGCCGTAATGGTAATGCCACCGCGCGCTTTTTGTACAGTTTCCACACGACACGATTGCGGTTGAATTGCCGCTACCACGTCGGCGCGAATACGTGTTGCCAACGTTTCTGCAAAAATGCCCTCGTTAGCAAAACTGTTCAGATATAGCTTGAGGCTCTTGCTTTCTACACATAGTGGGCCTGGCACATATGAAATCTTGACTTGATAAAAGTCGCGTTGGCCCGTCACTGGGCAGCATGCCGTCACTTCATCAGAGTGCAATGTCACTAGTGAGAGACCTGAAGGTGTTGCAAACCCTTCCAGGATACGGCTCTCTCGTACAGAGTGTCCTAAGATAGAGAGTTTATCGATGCTCAAGGTTATCATCGCCCTTCTTGTTAGTTGCGTTATGGTTAGCTTAACTTTATTGGGCTAGTCGTAAAGCCGGAGACAACTCTGGGAAACAGAATTTCGTATAATGAGCAGAGTCTATTATACCAGAAACGAGCAGTCAAATGAATTGTGTTATTTGCAATTTCCAACTTCCTGACGGGGCACGAGTGTGCCCACAGTGCGGGAATCTTGTCTCGCCTCCCAATACTAGCTCTGGCGTATCGTATAGCAATCCGACGATTGCCTCTGCGGGTTATCATCGCCAGCAACCCATTTCGTCATATGACGCAAGTGCACAGAGTATGCCACCCGTTTACGATCCATATAGTGGGGAGACCCCGTATGCTGGCCAAACTCCTTATGGGGTTTCAACATCATACGGTGGCCCAGGAACTGTGCCACCACCTCCGCGCCTCCCTGCACAAGGTAAGCAGGGAAAACGCATTGCCCTTGTTGTTGGTATTGCTATACTCCTCATCCTGCTCGTTGGAGAGGGGAGCTTTTTACTCTTTGGGCGGCATGGCGCTGATCAACAGGACCATCAGGCAGTAACACCGACAGCCATGGCAGATCAGATGCAGAATCCTTATATCCCCAATACTGGAACATTGGTGATGAACGATGCAATGAAGGATAACAGCAAAGGGTACAAATGGGATGAGGCGACGATGAATGATGCCAATGGTAGTGGCCAGTCCAGCTGCGGCTTTACTGGTCATGTCTATCATTTGACGAAAACGGCGCAAGGTGCGGTCATTTGTGATCCTGAGGCTCCCGTGCTCACTCTTAGCAATGTCACCTTTGAGGCGAGTTGTATGCTAACCAAAGGCAACGGGTACGGTATCGCTGTGCGTGTTGATCAGACCAAAGGGACGGGGTATCTCTTCGAGCTATTCGACAATGGCACCTACGGCCTCTATGCTATGAACTGGAATGCGCCTCAAGCCGCTGACCAATACAAAACGTTGCGTACTGGTACAAATGCAGCGATCAAGCAGGGATTGAACCAGACTAATATGCTGGCCATTACTGCTAATGGCAACACGATCAGCGCCTTTGCCAATGGACAGATTATTGATAGCATACAGGATAGTACCTATACGAAAGGCCAGCTCGCCTTTTATGCCTCTGCTAGCAGTACGGCTGATATGGTGGTCAGCGGCGCTAGAGCCTGGCAATTGTAACGAGGCAAGCCGTGCGTATAAAGTAAGAAGAAAAACGTAGTTGCGCAATTCATTGCGCCGTGCTCACCAAAAAATGCGCGTAGCCGCACAATTTATTGTGCCTGTTTTATTTATT
>VBJK01000368.1:2815-7918 GCA_005879655.1 Chloroflexota bacterium
CTCAACCATATCGAGCAGTGCGTCTATGTCAAAAGGCTTTTCAAGGAAATCATCTGCGCCGGAGGTGTCAGCAACTTGACCTGCATCCGAATGGGCTGACAGGATAATTACCGGAATAAGCCTTGTCTCCTCGTTGCTCTTTAGTCGTTGGCAAAGGATGCGCCCATCTTCTCCACCTAGTATCATATCTAGCAAAATTAGATCTGGTCTATCGTTGGTCAGTTTCTGCAAACCACGACTATTAGTGATTGTTTGCACATGATATCCTTCGCTTTCCAGAGCAATCTGTACCACTTCTAGAATGCTCTCGTCATCATCGACAACCAATATTTTCTTCATCATCTCTATGCCCCTTCCTTCTGCCATGAGTAAATACCCCTTTATCCATTTTTCTCCCGCCTTGTGTAGCAACCGTCTTTGATTGATGGGAGCAATGGAAATAGTTCGCTCAAGCTAGATTAAATAAGGCTCTTCAGCAGGTATCCCTCATAGCTTCATAGTAATGGAGTAGAATATCAGGATGACCTGGCCGGTTGGTAACATATACCTTAACGGTGACTCCTCTATAATAGTATCATCTTTATGTACATATGTGACACATCATGTCCTGAAACCACCCTTCACCATATTTCCAAGCACCGTACAGCACAAGATTGGCTTCACCAGTAGCTGAGATGTTGCCGTGGTGCGTCAGGATAAAGTCGCGCAGGCTAGTAGCGGTGACATGCAACGTAAGGAGCTGTTGAATTTCGTTATCTTCCGGTTGACGAGTAAGTGCTGTAGAGATTGGAATGCACAGACGATGCAGGAAACAGAGTTCGCCGTGAGGTAAGCCAAGATCATAGACACCCCCCAGGCAATACGCTTCAGCAATATCAGTACTTTGGATACCTGTTTCCTCGCGTATCTCGCGGCGCATTGCTGCGAAGGGATCGGGCATAGTATCGGCCATATCGCGTTCGCGTTCAAAGAAGCCACCGATGACGTGATAGCGTCCCTGATACCCATCCACGCCCTGACGTTTGTCGAGCAGAATAGCGCCATCGCTGGTCTCAACAACAGAACAGACTGCAATTGCATTTCCCAATGCCTGGCGAGTACGTCCCTGGGCAAACTCAGGCAGGCGCGATGTCACATATTCTTTGTAGGTCGTGTCGCCCAGGACGAGTTGTAGGGTGCCATCAGCGCATGATTGAGTAGATACAAAGCGAAAGAGTTGGGATTCGTAGAGCAAGCTCTTATACGCAGGGTGGGGTCATAGTGCACAATAAGTTGCTCTGCACGGTAGAGGCCGCGTGCCAGGATTTCAAACTCAATCATCAGTTGATGGCTTTCTGTTACTAGCGTAACATTATTGAAATGATGAGAGAGATAGTATTCAGCTATCTCTCTCATCGTCTCGCTAAGACTAATCTGCCTATTCCCATTCGATCGTCGCAGGTGGTTTTGAAGTAATGTCGTAGACCACGCGATTCACGCTTGGTACTTCATTGACGAGGCGATTGGAGATACGACCCAGCAATTCATGCGAGAGTCTGGCCCAGTCTGCGGTCATAAAGTCGCCAGTAGTGACGGCGCGTACAGCTACGACATTGGCGTAGGTGCGGCCATCGCCCATCACACCAACACTTTGTAACGGGGTGAGCACGGCGAATGCCTGTCCTAGCTCGCGGTAAAGGCCAGCGCGACGGATCTCTTCGATGACGATTTTATCCGCTGCACGTAGCGTGTCTAGCCGTTCCTGTGTCACCTCGCTGATGACGCGAATCGCCAATCCTGGGCCTGGGAAGGGATGCCGCCAGACCCATTCTTCCGGCAGACCGAGCGCGAGACCAATTTCTCGTACTTCATCTTTGAACAGGTGACGCAATGGCTCTACCAGTTGAAAAACCATTTCTGCGGGTAAGCCACCAACGTTATGGTGGGTCTTGATACGTTTGGCGGTCGCAGCTGTAGCGCCTCTTCTTCAAAGACGCGGATGAACTCTTCACCGATGAGCTTACGTTTTTGTTCGGGATCAATCACGCCAGCGAGACGCGCGAGGAAGCGTGCGCGGGCATCAACGACGACCAAGGGAATGTGCATGTGATCGCCAAAGGTTTTAACAACCTGTTCGCGTTCGCCTGCACGCAGGCAGCCCGTGTCAACAAAGACACACGTGAGCTGATTGCCAACTGCCCGATGCACCAGTAGCGCGGCCACCGCAGAGTCAACGCCACCGGAGAGACCGCAGATGACGCGCCCCAAGCCCACCTGCTCACGAATCAGCCTCGTTGCTTCCTCAATCATGGAACTGGAGGTCCACTTTGGCTGACAGCCACAAATACGGAAGAGGAAGTTACGAATGACCTCTTTGCCCTGTGGAGTATGGGTGACTTCGGGATGGAATTGCAGTCCAACCGTCCCGTTAGCATTAGCTATGGCGGCAACTGGATTACTTTCTGTACAGGCCAGGACGCTAAAGCCGGATGGCAGTTGATCGACGCTATCGCCATGGCTCATCCAGACTGGCAGGCGTAGCGTTTGTGGCGGGTCTGGTGGGTTGTCCAGGTGTTCGGTCTGCTCTGGTGAAACAGTGAGACCTTCAAATATGCGGAACAGGGAAGCATCCTGTGCCGCCGAACGCTGTACTTCGATCGTGGCGGGACCATATTCGTGTAGTCCCTGTGTGCGAGCAACATGACCTCCCAGCTGTAAGGTCAGCAGGTGCATGCCATAACATATGCCCAGCACAGGGATGCCGCTCAACAAAATTGCAGGATCACAGGTTGGGGCATCTTCGTCAAAGACACTGGAGGGTCCGCCGGATAAAATAAAACCCTTGATATCAAGGTGAGTATGCTCTTGCAGTTGTGCCAACGTCGTATCTGCTGGCAGTAATTCGCTGTATACATGGCACTCGCGCACGCGACGGGTGATCAAACGGCTATACTGCGAGCCAAAATCCAGGACAATGATCGCTTGTCTGCGCTCTAGAGAATGCATGAGAAACCGTTTCCTTTCCACTAAACTCTGCCTAAGTCCACTCTCTCAACGAAACTGGCTTCATCCGAGGCTATGATCGAGTATATCACAGGCCCTGTCCATATTTGTAATGGATAGGCCATCTAGTAAATATGAGTGTTCTGTAGAATCTGCCACTACTCTAGAGAACACTCAGTCATATGCTATCACATGATTAATGGCGTGCCGCCTCCAGACAGGTGACGCCTTGCTCACCAACCTGAGCGCTATGACGTACGCCGGTAGGTAGGATCATACAATCGCCGGGCTGTAGAGCGAGCACGCTTGGATTGCCCGCCGCATCGGGAGAGTCAGGCAGAAAGAAACGAATGGAACCATGCACACAATACAGGACCTTCTGATAGCCGTGACTGTGTACCGCATATTGATAGCCTGAACCATTCGACCATGTGTAGGGTGAGAGACCGTCTTGCTGCATACGTTTGCGCAATTCCTGCTCGCTGGGCGCAACCTTTTCTTGCCAGCGAATAACCTGTAACGCTGTTTGCATTCAATGTACTCCTGAGATGTTTTTTTATGACATTATATAAAAAAATAAGCCTGCTTGTGGGACAAGATGACTATTGAAGTCTGTTGCATATAGCAGTACAATGGAGTTCTCATCCCATAGATGTCGGGTGCTCTGAAAGGAGGGGTTGTTGATCCATGAGCGCAACGCAGATGGCTGCACAACTGTTTCAATTGCAGCAAATCGATCTTGAGCTAGAGCGTTTGGGCGCAGAGCAGCAAGCGGCCCAGTCAGTACTACACAGCAATAGCCGATTGCACAAACTAAATTCAGAGTACGACTCCGCGCAGCAACAATTGCAGGCAGGTCGGCAAGCTCAAAAGGAGGCGGAATGGACATTGGAAGATCTCACGAGCCGCCTTCAGTCACACGAACAACGGCTTTATAGTGGAATGGTAGAGAATGCCAAAGAACTCCAATCAATGCAACAGGAGGTACAAAGACTACGGGCGCAGCAGAGCCGCCAGGAAGACATTACCTTAGAAATGATCGAGACGGTGGAAGCACTAGAGGAGACAGCCCAGCAGAAATTGATGACACTCAAAGAAGCGGAAGAAGTCTGGATAAAGGAATGCTCCTCGTTGTTGGCGCGTCGCGATCAACTGGAAACACGGCAGCATGAAGTTCAGGCACAGCGTGCTCAATTGGTGGCTAGCATGCAGGCAGATCTGCTCAGCCGCTACGAAAAGATGCGCAAGACGAAACAAGGTAGAGCGGTTTCTAGGGTTGAGCAAAACTCGTGTCAGTGGTGCCGTGTTATTCTGACGCCAAGCGAATTGCAACACGTACGTATCAGTCCTGAATTACAGACGTGTACCAACTGTGGTCGTATTTTGTATTATGATCGTTAAATGTAGTTATTCTCCAATGTATGTCATAATGACGCGAAGTCGTGTCCTGGTGATAGTGTAGTCAAGCTACGTCAATGAGGACGTGTATCCACTCTTCGCTTGTGGTGGCACAGGAAAGACGAGATGTAAAGACGTGAACTACCCCTGAGCTAAAGACTCAGGGGCTTCGAGAGAAGCCTGAGTTCACCAGACTTGTTTCCAGAAATGGGAACACCGTTTGCAAGGTCACGACACCTGCGGTTGACGCATCAGACCGCTGCTCTGTCGCCTGGGTTTAAGTAGAACTGAGGCAAAGTTCGGTGATCCAGGTGCAAAAAGCCTTTTGAACCCTGTCGAGATGAAGCCGGATTCTCCCGCGTGGTAACAGCCGGGAGATACGCACTACCTGTCACAAGACAGAGCATTTTTCCGAAAGGAACTCTTTCCTATGAACGTTGTGTATGTCCTTGGACCTTCCGGGGTACCATTAATGCCTTGCACCTCGGTGATCGCTCGTTTGTTACTCAAAGATGGAAAGGCCAAAGTCGTGCACCGAACGCCATTTACCATCAAGATGGTTTCTCAGCCTGAAACCACTTATACCCAACCATTAACGCTTGGGGTGGATACCGGCAGTCGCGTGATTGGTTCGGCGGTGGCTGATGAATTTGGGAAGGTTCTCTATCTCTGCGAGGTGGAAGTGCGCAATGATATCGCCAAAACGATGAAGGAACGGGCCGC
>VBJK01000368.1:7924-9363 GCA_005879655.1 Chloroflexota bacterium
AACCGAAAGAACTCTAGAAAGAAGGAACGATTTTCACCAACTATGAGGAGCAAGATCGAGGCTCATCTGCGAGAAATTCGCTTTGTGTGCGCCTTATTGCCCATAGAGTCTCTTGTGCTAGAAACAGGAACCTTTGACCCTCACGCACTCAAAAATCCCGAAGTCTTGCAACACAAATGGCTGTACCAGAAAGGAATCAACTATGGTTTTGCCAATACCAAAGCCTATGTGCTCACTCGTGATGGCTACACCTGTCAGGCGTGCAGGGGAAAGTCAAAAGATCGGCGGCTCGAAGTCCATCACATCATATTGCGAAGTCAACAAGGAAGCAATGAGGAAACCAATTTAATCACATTATGCAAGACGTGTCATGATGCCCTCCATGCAGGAACGATTACGCTCAAGCAGAAGGGCGTGAAAAAAGGAACCCTGCTTCATGCCACTCAGATGAACAGCATCCGCATCCAATTGCTCAGGCGCGTTGAGGCAGAGGAAACTTGGGGCTTTGTCACCAAAGAACATCGTCACCTTGCGGGGCTCCCAAAAGAACACATCTTTGATGCAGCAGTGATAGCTACGCGAGGGGCAACGCCCATTTTCCAAACACGTTGTGTTCTCATAAAGAAATGCGTTCCTGATGGAGATTACCAACAGACCAAAGGCGTTCGGAGTGAGCAACGCATGACGACAGCAAAGATCATGGGCTTCCGCAAGTTCGATAAGGTCTGCTATCTCGGTCGGGAATACTTTATCAAAGGCAGGATGTCTACAGGCTATGCCATCTTGATGGATATTCATGGCTCATCCGTAGCTTTGAAACCGCTTCCAAAGTTTGAGAAGATGAAGAGAGTGAGTGCCCGTTCATCATGGATGATGATACAAAGGACTATTGAAACTGAAGACTTCGTGGTTTTCTCGCCAAACTTCTATAAATGGGGCGTTGACAAAACCTCATATCGTCTTGTATCCTGTAGAGAAGAAGTTGTTCATTTAAATTCTGGCCTGGCCAGTCTGAAGGAGGTGCAGCCATGAAAAAGCACGAAGAGTTTGCTGTTATGCTGATATGCACCTTGTCTAACCGGCAAGGGGGTGATGGGCAACCGCCACTCAGCCAGGTTTTCGCTCTGTCTTCATCTACATCGATACCTGCGCTAGCCGCGTCATACAGTCGTTGATCCGTACTGTACCACTTCCTCCCTCCGCACGGTAGACATTCCACTAATCATGTTTTATAGGCCGTGTTTTTAATTCTCCTTGGAGGGAAAAAAGCATTGATTGATGATCTGGCAATATTAACCGGGGTTGTGTTGAACGGTGCCCATGGCATTTATGATGTTCATACCAATAATGGTGTCTTGCGCTGCACCTTGCGCGGAAAACTGAAGAAAGCCTTTGCCCAGGCTCAGTCTGCCAAAGCTCTGAGTAAAGCTCGTCCACGT
>VBJK01000369.1 GCA_005879655.1 Chloroflexota bacterium
CAAGTCTTGGAGGACACAAGCATCACTCCCGCGTCCTACGACAAATTGTTGGATGGAATCCTCAGCTCCAAACATCTCAACCAGTGCTATAAAGGATTTGGAGCTGGGTTATTCTATCTAGAGGACACGCACCAACGTTTGTACTGGCTATCGGTCCTCCACAGAATCGTAGCTTTCAATGTAGGATTAATCCTTCAGACCTTGCAAATGGCAGCACTAGGGAGGGCGCGTGATCGACTAAATGATCCACAACCTGACGATCTCATACAACTTTCGTCCGCGACAACCAAGGCCAAGAACGTACCTATCACGGTCTGCACTCTACCTATTATCCATAAACAGGAATGGATGAAAATTCGCCTGGAGCTTGCAGAAAAATCACATAAGGAATACGTTCTCAGTGGTGGGACTCTGGACTACCCGGTTTACATTAAACGTAACTTCCAGGTTTGTATAAAACGAGCTCTAGCGATGTTGACGATATGCCGGTGCTTTGGTCCCATCGCACTCTTCTGGGACGCCCTCTCTCCCAGCTGCCTTTACAAGCTCTGGCATGCAGATTTTCGCGCCGCCGCCCTTGAAGAGAAATATTGGAGAACCCTTAATAGGACACTTTGGGAAATTCCGAACTTGAATCCATTTGATCCCTTCGATGAAACCGAAAGCAAGATAAAGGATATGTTTAGATCAGAAGTTTCTAGTTTTTCTGACATTTTTGACTATCTCGAAGATGAGAAGTTGTACAAGGTATATCGTGATAAAGTACTTGAAATGTGGACAGCCAAAAACACGCCCTTGTAATAATATGTGACCTGTTCCTTTCTTTCTCCTTTCCTTTTTTTTCTTTTTCTCACTTCTCAATAAAGATGACATTTCGCGGATATATATTGTTGTTGCCAGTTCATGTAAATTCAAAATTGCTAATTTAAATCTCCGACAAAAGTGACAAGATCGAAAAAACTGACTGGTGCACCAGGGATTTGAAGTGAACTTTTTTTTGCATCTATAAAAGGAAATAACAAGGGTGATCTGCTAAATGATTGGTCAGAAATCACATGATTAGTTGGAAATCCACCAAAACTTCCACCAAACTCCACCAAACTCCACCAAACTCCACCAAACTCCACTAAACTCCCACCAAATCACCCAACTCCCACCAAACTCCACCAAACATCAAGCGAAAATGTCTAAAAGTCTCTTTACATTGGAAGAGGATGAATGCATACTTGGTTGGCTGGCCGACCAAGATAATTGCAGAACTACAAAATATAATACCGCAAAGGCACTTACGGAGTACCTTCGTGACCAAAAAGTCTCTTCAGCTACTCGGTCGATTGAAAGTGTTCGTGCTAGGATCAAGGTCCTTGAAGCCAGAAAATTGAGAGGTATGCAAAAAATTAACCCAAAACCCACCAGATATAATGCCTAATGTTTCCTTAGTTTTAGCCTCCCCCGTGGTCATCCCGAGTACGAAGATCTCCCACCCCTTGTCGACTCCCGAAATGTTTAAGAACGCCGGATATGAGATCTTGTCGTCGCTTCCTGGGAAGGAATATGCTGACTTCGATGACGAAGAGGGAGACTTCGATGACGAAGAGGGAGCAGAGGTGGACAGTAAGGACAAAGGCAAAGGCGTAGATTGCGGCAGCAAACGAAAGCAAGCCTTGACCGATGATGGTGCGTGGCAAAGGATAAAATTATATCTGAAGACTCTTGAC
>VBJK01000370.1 GCA_005879655.1 Chloroflexota bacterium
CCCAACCTTTCATCAAAATTTCAATATTTAATTATACCAGGATGAATTGGGAATTCATGGAAGATTCTGACATGTGCTAAATATCAAATTAGGACCCTTATGATGATTACTGTTTAATTGTTATATGGTTGGGATAGTGTGAGCTGAGTCTAGACGGATTAATTTCTGTTTATTTTTCTATGCGTTATGGTTGTTTATTATTTGGTATTTTTGGGGCCTGCGTGCCTCTTACATTTCGGGCAATTGGGCCTTGTAATAGTTTAGGTCTAGTATAGGTGTTCTTTTATTTTAATTCTGTAATGATGGATGGACATTACAAGAAGACGGAGATTGGATCACCTGGCGATTGGGCTCTGGACTTGAAGACTATTGAAGGCCCAAGTATGTTTGGGTTCTGCTAATCCAAATGTAATAGATTAGGTTCTATGTGTTCGAAATGTATGATGCTAATAATAAATGAATCTGATCCATGTTCACAAGGGCTCGTGAAATGGATCGCATAGGAATGGCTCACAACTATCCCAGGTCTAGGAGCATGCTAGGAAATGTATGTTTGGATGGATGCAATTATCTTATGTATGCTATGCTTGATACGCGCGATTAGGATAATGCATGCTAGAACGAACGTACAAAACATGTTGATGAGATCTTCGAATTCAAAACTAATCCCTCTTGGACCCAATCCAAGTACAAATTTTGAGCAATGAGGGATGACAGGTTAACTCGCTGTCGATCCTGCCTTCCATCAAAGAGTTGTGGGGCGACAGGGAGCCGTCTATCATAGTTCACGCACAGCCGGAACAAATGGTAGAGTGAGCCACCCGGTCTTGCGAACATCTTTAGATGAGTTACAATTACTGGTTATGTTTGACACACACAGCTGGTCGAGCGTAATTGGAATTGTAGATTCATGGAACGATGGTGCGCTCAAACGTTGGTATTTCTCTATCACACACAGCTGGATAAAGAAATATTCGGCGAGGCGAATTATCTCAAGGGTCACATATTTATATGTGATTGATTCAGTCTACCTCGATGATCTTATTGTGCATCACTCACAGCAGGATGCATGGTAAGGTGCATGATGGACCTTGAGCCCACCTGAAGATACCTAACGGGTCTTCCGTCTTTCTCCTTAAGGGATGGGAAAAGTCGAAAAACAGTGGGAGAACTCATGAATTCAAAAGACCTTGATCATGTTTTATTTATTTACTATCATAGGACGCTATAGCATTACCGCTTCTAGTTTCGTAGAAATTCCTGTGATCGGCTAAGAACCGATATTAATGGCTAAGAACCATTATTCCATCCTACTTGAGCAAAACAAGCTGAATGGTAAACTTACCAAGACTGGATCAGGAATCTTAAGATCGTCTTAGGATCCTGAACAAATATCCTACGTTTTAGATAAGTCCCTACCTATAAAGTAGAGAAGGAAGGCAGCGATGTCTTAAAGCACGGCTTAAGATGATCGAAGGAAGTGGACGTTTGGGAACGTTCACTACACTCATTGAACTTGAGTTGTATGAGGATTTGATCCTGCATTCCTTACCTCCTTTGTTCAACAAGCACACGAGTAAGCTATCAAGTCACGGACAAGAAGCATACTCAAGTTGAACTTATCTGCTTAAGAATGCTCAAGATCAAATGAGTGATTCTACCCAGCCCCAAAAGGTTACACGACCAACTGAGTCTTGTCTAAGGGACGTGAAACTCCTAAAGGCAAGAGGAGGAAGGTTGGTGGGAACGCGATTAAGGCTAAACAAGGGAAAATCAAACTAGGACCCGGTCAGGTTAGTCAATAGAAGAAGAAACCTAGTGTTCATTGTGGTAGGACTGGTCATTAAATTTGCAAAGAGTACACAGCTGCTCTAGCAAATAATAACTTCTTGTCAAACTACTACACAGTAGTCTCTTAGTAGGACGTAAGTAGTTGCGAGAGAAAACTATTGACATTCCAGACTAATTTGAGATTATTGTGGCTCTAGATCATTCGACAAGAATTAATCTTTTGCCAACAATATTTCTCATAACTGTTTGGAATTAGTTTTTCTGCAGCGTATCCCACTAAGTTAATTGACAAGGAAGTAAACCTAGAATAAAAATATGGATCGGATTCCATATAAGTATCATAGGGCTTGGAAGCCGAAAATGGTACGTTCTTACTTTTATGTAATCAGCAGACTGGAACTCCATCTGGTCACAATGATTACACTTATTGAATAAGTCTGATTAAGTTCATGGAACAATCGGATTAAAGTAAGA
>VBJK01000069.1 GCA_005879655.1 Chloroflexota bacterium
AGAGAAACAACAGAAGCCGATGCAAGGCTCATCTCATCCTCAAAAAGGAAGACTGAAAAGTGGACAGACCAACATTTCGCATTCTGGCCGTAGCGGGCAGCCTGCGTCAGAGTTCCTACAACCGAGGGCTGCTACGTGCGGCGCAAGAAGTTGCACCCGATTGGGTCAAGGTGCAGTTCTTCGACATCGGCCAACTGCCATTCTTCAATGAGGACATTGAGGCAAGTGGCGACCCAGAGGAAGTCGAGCCGCTTCAAGGATGCCATCAGTACATCCAACGCCGTCCTGATTGCCACCCCAGAGTACAACGGCATGGTGCCAGGAGCGCTGGCCAACGCTATCGACTGGGCATCAAGACCGCCTGGTCGCAGTGTCTTACGCAACAAACTGGTAGCCATCATGGGTGCAGTCGTGGGCAGATCAGGCTCACAGAATGCACAGGCTATCCTGCGGGGTGTACTCGGTCGCATTGGGGCCATTGTTGTGCCCGATCCGCTCGTGCTCGTACCACACGTTTCCAAACTCTTCGACGAGCATGTGGACCTGCGTGATGAGCAGACGCGTGAGCAGATCCGCCAACTCGTTGAGGCTCTCGTTCATTGGTGCCAGCGCATCCAGCCTGAAGATCCCACCAGCAGGCCGAAAGTTGCGCATCCGTAGCAGAACTTGCTCGATGCTCTCTCTAGTCCGTGCCCAGATCTGGAGCAGCCGAGCTTCTCTGTGGTTCTTTTTGAAAAGGATGCGTCATGGACAGAAAAAAGATGCAAATACATCGTTTTCAACGTAAAGCTTCGCAATCAAGCATTCCTCCTTGCCGAGAGTGCCGGATTGAAGGGCAGAGAAAGAATACGACTGGGAGATACCCCGCTCTTGGCAATGTTCGTGTGAGAGCAAGATGGAGGACGTTTTTTCGGAGTCAGCCATGTTATGATGAAGCAGCGAGCCGGAGCCGACGCTCTCCTGTAGGTGAGTGGTACAAAGCTCTAGGAAGACGACCGAAGGGGTTCGGCTCCTCTTCAATCCTCGTTTGCCCCAAAAAGTCCGATAGAAACACAAACCGGAGCGACCATGAAAGATCTTGTTTTCTCCAGTACGACGGAATTGGCCGCCGCCATCCGGGCAGGCCACGTTTCGGCCACAGAAGTGCTGGAAGCGCATCTGGCGCAGATTGACAAACGCAATCCCGCTCTGAACGCCATCATCACTCTGGATGCTGAGTACGCACATGAACGGGCGAGGGAAGCGGATGAAGCCCTGGCTCGCGGAGAGCTTTGGGGACCGCTGCATGGTGTGCCATTTACGCTGAAAGATGCCCATGCGACGGCGGGTATGCGCACCACCACCGGGTTCCCACCGTTGGACCATGTGCCGAACACTGATAGCACAGTTACGGCTCGTCTCAAGGCTGCGGGAGGTATTCTCATCGGCAAAACGAATGTGCATATGATGCTGGCCGATCCTGCACAAACCACGAATCCCATCTTTGGCGCTACGTCAAATCCCTGGAAGATCGAGCGCACGCCCGGCGGTTCCAGTGGCGGGGCAGCAGCGGCGCTGGCCTCTGGAATGACCCCGTTTGAGATTGGCACCGATCTGTCCGGGTCGATCCGCATTCCCGCGCATTTTTGTGGCGTGTTTGGTCTGAAGCCAACCGAACAGCGAGTCCCACTCACCGGGCTGATCCCTGGTCTTGTGGGGCCTCGACCTGTGCGCCTCATGTCCTGTATTGGGCCGATGGCACGGACGGCTCTTGATCTGGCGCTGCTCTACGCGATCATCGCCGGGCCGGATGGACGCGATACCGAAGTCACGCCAGTGCCAATTGAAGAGGTGCCTCAACTCGACCTCTCGGATCTGAGGATCGCTTTTGCCCCCACCTTTGCGGGCTTTCCGGTTGCAGCGGAGATGCGCGAGGCAGTAGAAGAGCTAGCCAAGCAGCTCGCTCCCCTCTGTGCAGAAGTTTCAGAAGCGAGGCTGCCACAGATGGATTTCCAGCAGGAACTAGCGCTCAGCTTTCCCAATACCTGGAGGCCCTCCACATCCGTGACCAGTCGATTGCTGCCTGGGAGGAATTCTTCGAGAAGTGGGATGCGCTGTTGTGCCCGCCCTCCATGATGACGGCGTTTGCGCACTGCGAACCGGGATCGCCACTGCACGTTGACGGTCAGGCAGTCGTGTATTGGATGGTCAGTGCCCACAGCACAGTATTCAATTACACTGGCCACCCGGCAGTCGTGCTCCCGTATAAGCTGGATCGTGATGACTTACCCATCGGGGTACAGATGGTAGGAAAACGCTGGGATGAATCACGCCTGCTGGCGATGGCTGTGGCCCTCTCGGAAGTGACTGGCACATTCCAACGACCACCGGGCTACTAACTCTACGCTCTGTGGGAAGAGATACCTGAGTTCCTTTTGTTTCGTTAACGACCCTCTGCAAAAGAAAGTGAGCAACAAAGCCATGTGCCGGAGTATCAGGACCCTATTCAACTTCGACCCCCCGGCGACCGACGAGGAGATCCGGGCAGCTTCACTGCAATTCGTGAGAAAGCTTTCGGGCTTCAACGAACCTTCGAGAGCCAATGAGGCGGCGTTCAATCGCGCCGTCGACGAGGTGACTACGGTTGCCCGGAATCTGCTGGATTCGTTGGTAACCAGTGCCGAGCCGCGTAATCGCGAGGTCGAAACTGAACGTGCTCGCGCAAGAGCTGCGGAAAGGTTTAGGTCAGCATGAACTTCCTTCTCACTTCTGCTGGCATCACCAACGAAAGCATACGCAAGGCGCTTGTTGATCTGCGAGGCCTGCTGATTGAAACGTCCAAAGCTGTCTGTATACCTACGGCGATCTACGCTCTGCCCGGAGGGTATGGTTACGCTTGGCAAGTAATAGCTGAACAAACCATTGCTATTGAGTACGCAACCGCAGAAAAAAGATTCAGCATTCAGGTCGTGAGAGCCAAGAGAGGTTGAGCTTGATAGTGAGCCATGACTAGCCTCTGAAAAGGTATGGATTTCCGGTTTTCAGACTCTGCCTGAGAAGAGATCATTGAGCACATTTCTGCTCCGGTTGACTTTCCTATTCTCCAACGATTGAAAGGAGTGCTTTTGATGAGAAAAATTATCGTCTTATCTTTCATAACGCTTGACGGCGTCATGCAGGGACCTGGTGGGCCAACAGAAGACACCAGTGGGAACTTTACGTCTGGTGGATGGACCGTTCCGTATTTTGATGAGTTTCTTGGCAAGATCATGGGAGAGCAAATGAGGGGGCCATTTGATCTGCTCCTCGGCAGAAAAACATTTGAGATATTTGCATCCTATTGGCCACATCACGAGGAGGAAGGAGCTGGCATCAACAACGCAACAAAGTACATTGCATCGAACACGCTTACCACACATGAGTGGAGGAAGTCAGTCTTTTTAACAGGCAATGTTGTGGGTGAAATACGCACGCTTAAACAACAAGATGGTCCTGACTTACAAGTGCATGGGAGTGGCCATCTCATTCAGACGTTACTCGCGCATGATTTGGTAGACGAATTTTGGCTCAAGATATTTCCTATGACAATCGGTCAGGGAAAACACTTGTTTGATAAAGGGACTCTTCCTTCTTCCTATACATTGGTGGAATCTCAATCTTCACCACGCGGAGTGGTTCTTGCTACCTTCAAACGAGCAGAAGAAGTAAAAACAGGATCATTTGTCTAATCGTTCACGATGAAACAAACATACCCGTTTTGAAAAGGTCAGCGCAAGCCCAAGGGCTAGGTTCTGATGGGTCGTCGCTTTGCACGACCCCTACTTTGAAGTGAGGGAAATAAACCTATGAAAAAAATTACGCCACATTTATGGTTTGACAAAGAAGCGAAAGAGGCGGCGGAATTCTATACTTCTGTCTTCCCGCATGCAAAAGGTACGAACGTGACAACATTGCACGATACACCTTCGGGTGATTGTGATCTTGTCTCGTTTGAGCTTGCGGGGCAGCCGTTCATGGCGATCAGTGCTGGTCCACTGTTCAAATTCAGTCCGTCGGTATCATTCATCGTCAATTTCGATCCAGAACGTTCCAAGGGTGCGCGGGAGAACATTACTACGTCTGTTGCGGCAGCGTGTGCTGCATTCCTCCCCAAAAAAGAGAAAACGCACTACTGCACGGGTTGCATGAGAAGACGCACAGCTGGGCTTTATCCCTCAAAAGAGGATCGTTTTCTGATGCGTGTGCTCAAGCCAGCTTAAAAGAGCGAAATTGAGTGGCGGCTAGTTCGCAGATCATCTTGATCAATTGTGAAGATGGCATGACTATTGCAGCATCACTGCTCTTCTGACGAAGAAAGATTCTCACGGTCATAGATCAAGATCTCAATAGCCTTGTCCTGCGTACATGCTGAAGCCAGCCAAATGAGCATACCGCTTGATGTTTGCAAATAGATCCCATCTCGTTCATGAAAGTTAAGCACATACCCTTCACGTACCGATTCTTGAAGAAGTGTATTTATTGCCGCATTTATTCTAATACGCTTTTCCTTCTCTTCCAAACGGCTACGTTGCGCAAACACATCAAGTAAAACTCTTTCTGCTTCCGTTTTTTTCACTAGTGGCAACGGTGTTCTCATTCTACTTACATGGTGCTTCTGGTGGATACTCTGTAATTGTGGAATGTCTAGATCATACGTCCCTTCTCTTGATGAGGGAGAGGCATAGATAGCATTAGCCAGAAAGAGGCTCTCCAACTCTATGAACAAGCTATTCAGCTCGATGCGAACTATGCGGGTCCTCACGAAGGGAGAGGCAAGATCCTCTATCGTCTTGGACGCTACAAAGAAGCGCTGGCTGCCTATAAACAAGCCATTGAGATAGACTCCAAATTTACCGATGCTCTTCGTGGAAGAGACAAAGTGCTTCAAAAGCTTGGCTCGAAGACCGACGAGACTATGAGATAGAAGGTTTTATTCAGAGAGAGCCATTCACAGTACCAATTCTGGAGCCACTTATCTCCCTATATTGTGTGAAGCACTCTTTGGCGCTGGAGTGGAAAACCAGCTTTACCATACATTTGACGTTTAATGAGTTTTAATTTCGTCACTTGCCCCTCAACCTGACCGTTATTGATGGACCAAGTCAAACCCGCTTTCACAGCGGCTTTGTCTTTCTCTATCCCAGCCGCAAATGTCTGAAGCTCTGGCAGGTCACTCTTGGCAACCCGCTCTAACCATGCATCGAGCCGATGTCCTTCTCTCTTGCGAACCATCCGCATGAACTCCTGAACGAGATCATAGGCTTGCTTAAGGGTTGGGCTGGCTTGGCAGAACGTCGCCAGATCCTCTTGTTCGACCTCATCCAAGCTCTTTTTGTCACGGACGAACAGCCAGACGGCGGTGCTGGCTGTAAACTTACGGAGACGATTAGGATTGAGTGAAGCCTGAACAGAAGCCTGCTTGAGTGTTTCAATATGGCGATAGACCGTCCGTTCTGATCCGGTGTAGCCCAAGTTTACGATTTCACGCCAGAGCGCTAGACCATTTCTCTCTCCCTCCTGCCACCGCTTGAGCACGTAGGGGGCAAACTCATCAAAGGAACTTGGCTTCTTGCGTCGTTTTTTGGCTTCTGGAAAGGTTCCAGCAGCTAACCATTTCTGCACAGTCCGTTGGCTCAGACCCAGTTGAACCGCAATCTCTTTTATGGTCAATCCTTGTCTGTGTCCAGTAATGACCTGCTCATAGCGAGCCTCACGCCCAGCTCTTCGTGTTAAGCGCACCTCCTTCACACGGGCAGGCTCTTTAGGACGCCATTCTTCGATGGAGATGATGGGTTGATCGTACTCATTCTGTTCAGGCTCTTCTCTATGATCTCCCGCTACCGTGACCTTGACCCGCTTTTGTAGAGTCAGAGAAGAGAAATCTGATAAACTCTACACAGGAGGGCATCATGGCCAAAACGCAACCAAGTTATACCAAAGAATTTAAGCAAGAGGCAGTGAAGCTTGTAGAACAAGTAATAAAAGCAAATCAGAGATAGCTCGTGACCTGGGGATATCAGATAGTGCTCTAAGTAAATGGTGTAAAGAATTTACAAATCATGGAGAGCAGGCATTTCCAGGGAAAGGTCATCAAAACCCACTTGAAGAAGAAATAAAACAACTAAAAAAAGAAAATGAAATACTCCGGCAAGAAAGGGATATACTAAAAAAAGCGGTACGCATCTTCGTGCAGCCCCAGTCATGAAATACATGTTTATTGAGAATCATAAGGAAGAATTTCCCATACTTCGTATGTGTCAAGTACTCGAAGTGTCAGAAAGTGGTTACTACGCTTGGCTCAAACGAGAACCAAGCGAACGAGAACGAGGAGATAAAGAACTAGGAGAGCGAATCCTGCGATGCGTATCAGAAGAATCGCGGCTGTATACGGAAGTCCACGCATTCATGCAGAGCTAAAAGAGCAAGGGGTGCACTGTGGAAGAAAACGAGTTGCCCGCTTAATGCGCGAGCGTGGAATCAATGCAAAATCGAAAAGGAGGAAAATGAAAACGACTGATAGTCGGCATGACAACCCAGTAGCTCCGAATATACTGGATCGTGACTTCACTGCTGATGCGCCAAATACCAAATGGGTGAGCGACATTACGGGTATTGAAACAGGAGAAGGGTGGCTCTATCTTGCAGCTATAGTCGATATTTACGCTCGGTTTGTGGTGGGATGGGCGATGGGCAAAGAGCGAGATGAGCAGCTGATCACGAATGCTGCTGTGATGGCGCTCTCACGGCGGCGACCAGCTGCTGGTCTGCTCCATCATTCGGATCGGGGAAGGAGAGTATTCAAGCCAAGGCTACCAGGATTTGCTGAAACAGCATGGAATAGAAATAAGTATGAGTAAAAAAGGAGATTGCTATGATAACGCACTAATGGAATCTTTTTTTGGAACATTCAAGGAAGAGTGTGTTGAACGTCATACGTTTAAAACAAGATCTGAAGCAAGACAAGTTATCTTTGAATATCTAGAGGTATTCTACAATCGACAACGAAAGCATTCATCATTAGGATATGTAAGTCCTGCTAACTATGAAAAGATGAAAGGAAAAATAGATCATAAAAAGACTTGACAAATTCTCAGCTTTATGATATAATCATACATATGAACGTTTAACGTTAACGTTTCGATCTTTCGATAAAAAAGAAACGTTTAACGTTTTAACGCTAACGTTTCGATTATTCGATCTTTCGATAGAACGATAACGATAAAACGCTTAACGTTAAATATCGATTAAAATGTTCAATCGATCACACCACTATCATTTTTCACAGATTTACGGATTTCCTCTTGCTCAACTTCCACGTTCGAGCACTCTACAAAAGCGGGTCAACCTCACTCACCATGACCAAGCCAGCCCTAGTACGCCATGTTCACGACAGGACGCATAAAAGACGAAAAAAAAGGAACAAACGCCATGGCAGAACGCCCACCAACCCTCATCAATCTCAGCAAGGCTCTCTCAGACATCACACTCAGCACCATTGCCACCCTTGGTAGTGCCACAGGGCTGGTAAGACCACCCTGTACCCTCACGGTCACCCACACCCTGCGCATCTTCCTTGAGCAAGAGCAGGAGGTGACGTTTGCGCTACCAGCCCCACCATGCTTTACCCAGAGCCAAGCGTCTTGGCAAGCAGTGGGCAGCAGCATCCAGGATCATCTCCCTGTCATGATGGAGAGCATTGCCGCCCAGTTGCACCAAGCAACCTCGACACCTACCAAAGCTAGCCTCCGACAGATGCTCATCCACGCCACAGCCGAGTTACTTGCCACCTGCGATGTTTCTACCCAGGAGCGTGGCTTAATGGCAGAGTATGTGACAGGGCCAGTGTTTGCTCAAGCAGCTCTTGTCCTCAAGTCCGTCCTTGATCCAGGGTACTTCAGATGCGACACTCGCCCTGGTGGCTAGCGTCTTCGAGCAGCTTTGCAGGGTGCTGCTGGCAGAACCAGCCCCAACTCTGGCCGTGGCGCAAGACACCACGTCTGCCACGGTCTCATCCATCGCAGTCACCCTTGAGCGCAAAATGCGCGAGAGCGCCTATGATGTCTACGTGTGCTACCACGAGGCTGATGAGGCGGAAGTCTTCCAGATTGGTGAAGCCCTCAAAGCCCGTGACATCTTACCCTGGTTTGATTTCCTGGCACCCCTGGCAGGCTGAGACGCAAGCAACAAGAGCATCTCATCCAAATTATCCCCACGGCGGCGATCTTTGTCGGAGCGCATGCTCTTGCACAGTGGCAAGAGCTGCACATGTATGCCTTCCTTGATCAGTTTGTCGAGCGAGAATGCCCTGTCATCCCGGTCTTACTCAAGAGTGCAACCGAGAGGCCAAAGCTGCCACCATTCCTGGCCCTCTTCACCTGGGTCGATTTCCATCGCACCACACCTCGCCCGCTGGACCGGCTTGTGTGGGGCATCAAGCAAGAGCGTCCAGGCCAGCCAGAGGAGCCTGTGTTCCCATGGCCGCTCTTGCAGGGGAGAAGCGCTGCAAGAGCGGCACAACGAGATGAAGAAAGAACAGAGCAAGGTGAGGTATTGCAAGGGGGCTCTGTCATCTCTGCCTCTTTGTGCTATGATGTCTCTAGACGCGTCAAACGCTCAAGTCTCTGGCATCGGGAGTGTTGTGCCACCCACCAGAGCATAACTTCGGCTCCTTTGGCGACACGCCGCACCCGCAGGTAACGATCATGGGGCCACATCGCTCGTCTTTGACGCCGATCCGCGTGAGGTGCCGTGGCTCAGCGCATATGGGTGCAGCAGTCTTTGGGTACCACGCATGCACGATGCACCCAGGACGCAGGCCCCTCGCATGCGCTCTTGCTGGTCAGGGACCAAGAGACCCGGCTTGGAGGCTGAGCAAACCAGAGCAAAGGAAAATGTCATGTCTCTGTCATTTCAACGCACCGATACCTTTGTCGAGAGCCAGGGCTTGCGTTTTCATGCTCGCCGCTGGACCCCTACATCAGCCAAAGAGGGGAAAGAAGCACTGCTTTTGCTGCATGGGCTGGCTTCGTCTCTGCACATCTGGGACTTCGTGGCACCAGTGCTGGCCTCGCATGGCTACTCTGTCATCGCGCTTGACCAGCGTGGACACGGCCAAAGTGCTCAGCCAGAGACAGGCTATGATTTTGCCACCATTGTCGCAGACGACGCGGCTATTGTGCATCAGCTTGGTCTCACCCGTTATGCCATCATCGGTCACTCGTGGGGGGCCTCGGTCGCCTTGGAGTACGCCACGACGTTTCCAGCAGAGGTTTCGGCCCTGGTTCTCGTGGATGGTGCGACAGGGCAGCTCTCCGCACGCCCTCATTGGACGCGGGAACTGGTGAGAGAGCGGCTGGCTCCCCCACGTTTTGCAGGCACGAAACGCTCTACCTTTCTCGAATACATCAAACAGGGGCCGCTGGGCAACCAATGGTCGCCACAGTTGGAAGAGATTTTCCTGCATATTGTCGAGCTACGCCCTGATGATACCGTGGCACCCCGCCTAGCCTTTGAGCACCATCTGCAAATCATCGGAGCCATGTGGGACCAGCCAACCCAGGCCCTCTACCAGCGTGTCTCGTGCCCTATCACGCTCGTCGTGGCAGAACCGGCCACCATCAGTGAAGAGCAGGCCGACTATTTCACGCAGCGCAATGCTGATCTTGCCACGCTTGCGCAACTGTACCCGAAGATCATGATCCGACGCATGCAAGAGACTATTCACGATATCCCCCTGCAACGCCCGCAAGCACTCGCGCAGTTGATCATGCGCGCTGTCTCGCACAATGCTGGCTAAAACTTCGAGAGCGTAGAGGGCTTGGACGCACGTCCTGGTGGACTGGGGTAAAGCTGGATGCAGCGCGCGCTTCGGTAGCCCAGGCGGCGTTGCAGCGCGCCTGTGTCAGCGTCCGTTGCCTAGCAGAGCTGGTAGGCGAAGGTGTGGCGCAGCATATGGGGGTGGAGACTGCCTATTCGATGCCAAGCACCGAGGCCAGCGTTTCAGCATAGTAGTTCTCTGCTTGCCTGAGCTGTGCCAAGTAACGGCAGGCGCGTGGATAAGCAGACGTTTCCGAGCCTCGTCTGGATGGTGCTGACACTAGCCCCAATGGTCTCCATGCTATGCGCAAAGGTGTGACGCATGGTATGGACCTTGGAGGTGCCCAGGTATTTTTGGCATACATCAGCAATGGCCTGAATGCCGAGTTTCTGCCCATGGCTTGGCCCTTTTGCCAGCGAAACCCAGATGGGCGTCTGTTTGGTGAGCTTTGCTAAACTCCGGCCATAATAGCTCTGTAGCCAGTCCAAGAGGGCCTCGCCGGTTGCTTTGGCAAGAGTGTCACACATGGTCTTGTGTCCCTTACAGGCAAAGACTCCCGTCACCGATTATGACAAAAAGTTTGCCAAACGGCTCTCTACCAATCTGCAAGACCAGGGCGTGCGCTGTTGGTTTGCTCCTCACGACTCACCCCCTGGGAGAAGACCCATTGTGCGTGGCATCGAAGAAGCTATCCTTTTGCACAAAAAGCTCTTGCTTATCCTCTCAAATCATGCAATAAATAGCAACTGGGTCCAGCAAGAAGTAGAAGCAGCGTTATACAAAAAGGTCACGACTGGACAGGAGATTCTCTTCCCCATCCGCCTTGATAATACTGTCCTGCAAAGCGACACGAGTTGGGCCAAGCGCCTACGCCACCGCCACATAGCCGACTTCACTAGCTACAACGATGAGCGTGACTACCACCAAGCTTTCAGAGACTTACTGCGACACCTTAAGGTTGGCAAGCCACCAACGAATTAGCACAGGACACGGCCCACACCGACATCTGGGTACGAATCCGCAAGCCATCACCACCGTTGCCGTGATGACGCACAAGAGCGACCAAGACACCGGGGGAACGTGTCATGCGAGGCCGCTGGATAGCCCAGGATGTCCAGCACTCCGAAACGCTCGCCTCCCCCCTCTTACATCGCAACCATCCGACTTCCTCTTTGCGGACTTTCCACACCACTTCTTTGTCTTCCTTGATGCCCTCAATGAGCAGAGAAAACGTTCTGGCTATAAAAATTTTGCTTTTTCTTCTCTCAAGAGCACACTTCGCATCAAGGCTCCGCTTGCATACCAGATCCTGACCACCCCTCGTTACTCACCACCACGATTGCGCACCAAGACTACCGTCCAGATCGCCACAGAGCACCTGCCTGGCCGAGCGACTGTTGGCCAATGATGCCAGGGGATCACAACAGCCGCGTCTGACTGAGCTTGACCAAACCGTCTGGCCAACAGGAATGCATTGATCACTCAGTACAACCATTCTAGAGATGCTTTTTTCTTATGACTACAAGAAATATCGCCAGTGTTTCATGACAGGCGGCGGTGCCACTACCTGCCTTTGCGCAAGCCTACATCTTTCATGCAAGAGATACCACGCCAAGGACATTATTCGTGGGATTCCCTGCCGCATCTCTGCTCACACGATGACAACAATTCTGTTACTCCTGCAAAATCAGGGCTTGAAGGCCACTCCAAGTAGGTTCTCAGAAGCGTTGTCTTTGACTTTGCTCAACCCCCACCAACATTCCTACTCTTCTTGTCTTTGAGCTGGCTTTGGCCGTTCCATAACACCACAAATCAGCCTCTCTGTAGGCCGATGACAACAATTCTGGGATCCTTGTAGGCTATTGACATTATCCGTGGGATCGAAGCACATTAATGCTGGGATTCTTCTCCCTCTTTGTGCTTGTCCAATGACAACAATTCTGAGATCCTACAGCATAGGAGCTTCGCAGCGAGTAGGAACGCTGCGAACAGCTCTTTCCGCTGGACGTTTTCTGATACGAGTTCATCTATGGCTATAGGAAATACAGCCATGTGGCTAGCAACTCTCTTGCGACAAGGTTCAGTCTACATCCTTCTGTGCTACCAGAAACCGCCAAGGACATTTATCCTGGGATTTTTCTCCCTCCCGAACGAGCTTCAAAGACATTATTGCTGATATTCCTTCAAATCGAGGGTCAAGAGGCCACTCCAAGTAGGTTCTCAGAATTGTTGTCTTTGACCCCTGCTCAACCCTCTCCAAAATCACACTATTCTTGTCTTTGAGCACGAATGAGCGGCAACCTCCCCACCACAAATCAGCCTCTCTGTAGGCTAAATACAACAATTCTGGGATTCTTGTAGGCTATTGACATTATTTCTGAATAGCCAAGGACATTCATTGTGCGATTTTTCTGGGGATTAAGCTGGGGTCAAAGACAACTCTTTTGTTTGCCTACAACTCTTGGGCTTACCTCGAAATTTTGAGATGATACCCTTTTTCATACACCCGCCATCCTGAGAAACCTTGCCAGTTCACGATCATATTCCTGTGGCTCAGCATTCCACGCTTCGGTATGCTCCGCATTGGGGACGCGCTTATACGTCACAAAATCAGGATGGGCTTGCGCAAAGGCATCACTAACGGCAATCGGTGTCGTCGTGTCATTCGTGCCATGAAAGAGCAGCATTGGTATACGCATTTGCCGCTGATGTAACTGATCGAGATTATCAAAATTCATGCCAGAGCGTATGCTAGCAGCCACCTCAGCACTCCTGGCGATGATCTCTGGCACTGCACGTTCCTGAGCCTGATAAGCGATTGTTGCACGCACATCCAATATCGGTGCATCCAGCACCACAGCCTGCACAGAACGGGCATTGGCGGAACGATGCAGGAACGCTTCGACTATCGTTGCACCCTTCGACCATCCATACAGCACCAGATGTTGGGCCCCATGGACCAACCCATATTGGGTAGCCGCTTCCAGATCCTGCCACTCGGTATCACCAAGATGATCGAAGCCATCAGGGCTTGCCGGAGAACCTCTATCATTGCGATACGAAATGGCAAGCAGAGGCAAACCAAGCTGTGCCAGCGGCTTAAATACGCGCAATGATTCTTCTCGTGTGACTCCCTGACCATGTACCAAGATCACCCAAGTTGCCAGCTTGCCTGGCACAAACCACGCTGGCATCATCCCCAGTTGCCCCTTGATCTGCACCTCATTGATCGAGAGCCCCAAGCTCTCTTTTAGCCCTCCTGAATACACTCTCCTCGTCCAGTAGCTTAAGGTGCCTCGCGAGAGAGGTCCCGTCATCTGAAGCAGTTGGCGCGTGACAGTGCTGGCATCAGAAGTTGTCATCGGACCCACAATTGCCTGCCCACTAGGCCAATCGATTTCAAATACCCCCGGAGCCTGCGTCTCTGCTGTGCGCTGAAGCGTCACTGTGTCCACGCCCACAGCTGTTACCGCAAGAGAATATGTGGGAAGATAGTGGATAACCTGGAGAATCACACTTGAGAAGTAAACACTTATCCCGCCCACTACCGTCCCTGCAAGCAGGACTACCACTAGCAGAATGCCTAACACAACTCTGACTACGCGATACCTCAAGCCTTTGCGCATAGTAAGTGCTACTCCTGAAGTACTCATTTCTTCTCCTTTTTACGTTGCTTCCACCTCTCATCCCATCTCCGTGAGACCATAATTGTCTTAGTAACCTGAGTCCTGCATAAGCAGATATCTCTCCAAGCTTTCTCTTCACTGTACCTGAATATTTTACCACCCAAGCACATTGTTTGTGTGCAAGATGATCAGAAGAATACGAGTAACAACGTGTGTTGGACAAAGCGTTGCTTGTGGCTGCTTCATCTATTCTCTCTCCTCTCACAGGACGTTGGGTAGATGAGCCACACAACGGGTGCTATCATGGCTAATACGCCCAAAGAGGTTGCAAGACAAGCGGCTTTTGACTATGCTTATGGCTCTCTTTTAAGTGCGTTGTCTTGACAGTTTCCACACTACTAATGTCTCAACTCAGGCCAAATTGTCTGAGCAACCAATTCCGTTGCTTGCTTATCCCCAACAAGCGGGATAAGTTGCCTGCGGTACGCATCAATATTGCGATTGCGTGCAGTAATAAAGTCGTGTCGTGTGACTTGTGTGTACCCGACGAGGCCACGCATGGCTGCTGTATACTCCATGTCGATTTGCGAGAGTAGCTGTGCAACCTCGCTACCATTCTCTATGTTCATCTTATGCTCCTTGCTGGAAGGATTTATTTCATCAGAAACGCTCGATTGTGATAATACATGGCACTCTCATGCTTTGAATCTGAGTATACATGGAGAAAATCAGCCTTGCATGGAAAAATTCGACAATTCTGACGAAGGACATCGACAAAAATGTGGATGTCCTTCGACTGTATCATCTAATTTCGCCTGAAGTTACCCGTGCGCCGCCTGTGCAAGCACGTCGCATACCTGCTCATCGGTTGTCTGCTCAAAATGTTCATACCAGAAGCCAACAGCGTAAAACACCTCCGGCCTGATGACACAGACCAGTTCATCCACCAGCGTCTCAAACTCCTCACATGTTACGGATGCCGCGACTGGGACCGCCAGCACAATGCGGGCCGGTTGCTGGTGTCTTATCACAGCGATAGCAGCTCGCGTCGTAGCCCCGGTTGCAATACCATCATCAACAAGAACAACGGTCCGGCCTTGTACCTCAGCGGCACGGCGCTCTCCCCGATAGAGGCGTTCACGTCGCTCCAACTCAGATTGGGCATCAGCAACCACCCTGTTGATCACGGCTTCAGAGATACCCAACATCCGTACCACGTCATCATTGAGCACCCGCACTCCACCTGAGGCAATGGCTCCCATTGCTAGCTCCTCGTACCCAGGTACACCAAGCTTACGGACGACCAGAACATCCAGCGGGGCATGGAGTGCTCTGGCGACTTCAAATGCAACGGGTACTCCACCACGAGGTAATGCCAGCACCAGCACATCTGGACGATGGCTATAGGCTGTGAGCCTGGCGGCAAGCACTTGTCCTGCTTCCGTACGATCGCGGAATTGTTGCCTTTGCATGATTCTTCAACTCCTTTCATAGCTTCCACCAACACAAAACGGTCCCTTCTGTACCTACGATGCCGACGGCCACAACGTTCCTAGCACATCTGTTTCACAACCCTGCCAAAATCATGCTACCTCGACCCAATGGGGAGAGGAACCTCTTTTTGTGGTCTATTTGTCACCGCATTGCCCATTACTGTGATTGCGGCTCTGAGGATAAGGCCGTATAGTTATGCATGAGGGGAGCAAGGTGAACACTTGCTTAAAGTCATAGATCACAAAACATCATCAGAAAACGTCATATTGATGCTGAGTCAACAAACAAAAGAGATTTCACAGAGCTACCAACAACGTAAGGAGTTTGACCATTAACAGTACAAGAAGCCTGCTTCAAACGAAAATTTGTGCAGAGCCTCCTTGGTGCTTCTTTGCATCCCTTTATAACATGGAGGCTTGCCTTTCTGTTGCCACATTGCGAACTACTTATAATTGTACATAAACTCATGTGCTAGGTCAATTAAAATTTCATTAATTATTGGAGAGCCTTTTGCTTGCCATCGCCTTGCATTCTATCACCGTCATACGTTACAAACCAAACGGCAACAGCGCTACTACCGTTTCCGCCAATTCTCCTCCCCCGGAGGAGTACCTAGCCATGTGAGTGTCCCCACACTAGGTTCGATCCATGAAGGAGGCGAACTAGGCTACGTACTCTCCCATGCCTTCGGAGCTGCCTTCGATAATCCTGACTTGCTCGTTGTCGCTGTTATCGGCGATGGCGAGGCCGAAACAGGACCATTCGAAGGAGCTTGGAAGAGTATTAAGTTTCTCAATCCAATGCGTGATGGCGCTGTCCTGCCCATTTTGCACGTCAACGGCTATAAAACCTCCGATCCTACGGTCCTGGATCGTGAAGAGGATGAAGAGATTAAGCAGCTCCTTGCGGGACATGGCTATGATCCCTATCTGGTCTCAGGCACCGATCCCATTGCCGTGCATCACGCCTTTGCTCGCACCCTTGATCAGTGTTATCAACAGATACATCACCTCCAGCATCACGCACGTACTAACGGCCTCACCAAACGACCACTCTGGCCAGTAATCCTGCCGCGCACACCCAATGGAAGTACTCAGCGAACATCTCTGCCAGGGCTGGCTAGAAGGCTATCTGCTAACTGGTCGCCACGGCTTCTTTGCTTCTTATGAAGCCTTTGCGATGGTCTCCGCCTCCATGACAGTGCAACATGCCAAGTGGTTACAGGAGGGCAGCAAGCTCACTTGGCGCGCCCCCATCTCTTCACTCAATATCCTGCTGACCTCGACCTGCTGGCGCAACGACCACAACGGCTTTAGCCATCAGGGACCAGGTCTCATCGATACGGTCCTTTCCAAGAAGGCCACAACCTCGCGCATCTATCTGCCACCCGATGCCAACAGTCTGCTGGCCATCGCTGACCATTGCCTACGTAGCCGCAACCGTGTCAACCTGATTGTCATCGATAAACAGCCGCAACTGCAACGGTTTTCTGCTGTGTGTGAACCACCTTTTGACCTCCATTCTATGTGATGGCTGTGCCACCCTGTTATCTTGGTGATTTTCTGCTGACACACTGGGCAGAGTCCGTTTTGCTCTTTCCAGAGATGAATGAGCCAACGTTTTCCTTTGAGGGTGTCTACGATGTGAACATCCAGGCGTCTTTCGTAGTGCGTTTCCCATTTCGGATCGTAAGGGTTGGCTAAGGAAATCAAACCCGTCCTCAATGTGTGTGATACGTGTTTTCTCAGAAGAGAGTTCTCATCCACGTTCTTTCAGGAATGCCTCGATGCGAGGCTTGGCTTCTTGTTCGAGCAATTCTTTGCAAGATGCTGTCACCATGAAGTCTTCCGCATACCGTACCACGTTGACTTTTGCTGCTATTCCTTTTACAGTTGTTTTTGGGAATATTTCCCTTAACATTCTTTCAAGACCGTCTAAAGCCATATTCGCGAGTACGGATGAGATAATCCCTCCTTGTGGTGTACCTTCTTCTGTAAGCCATGTTACCGTCCCTTCCCTTCTCAGCAACCGCCCAAGCCTGCCGTTAACCTTGACAACACTTGCTATTGTCTGTGTCGCTATCCTTCGCCCCTACACACCGCTGGCCAGTTATCTGGGCTTTACTCCCTTGCCTGGACTCTACTTTCTCTTCCTGGCAGGCATGACGTTGACATATCTCCTGTTGGTCGAGTTGGTGAAGCGCCGCTTGATGCGCTGGACGGTGTAAAACGTGTCGCGTTTGTGAGATACTTATCGTTGCTTGTGATGGGCTTGTGACACCTCCTCAGTATGCTCTTAGTATCAACCAACGACAAGCTCTCGTCAGTAAGATACTTCAAAGCTCAGGACTACATGCTGAGCGAGGAGGCTTCTCTATGCCTTATCATATCCGGGTAAATCAAAATACCTGTATCAATTGTGGTATCTGTATGGATCTCTGCCCCGTGCGCTGTCTGGATATGACGCGCCCACCAATATCATCGGCAGAGAGCAACGTGCCAGGACTGGCCAGTCCTGTGCCAGGTGATATCGCTCAGCAAGCATGGATGATGCTCTTTCCTGTACAGGTAGCGGACTGTATCAATTGCCAGGTATGTGTTCAGGAATGCCCCACCAATGCTATCACCATTGCCAAAGCAGCAGAAAAACCCTCTTATGCACAACGTGGTCCCCTTTCTCCCTTACCACAAGCAGCGGGCTGGATACCATTGAATGCCTATACGCGAGCGACACCAGAAGAGCCTGGTGAAGCTCCCTGGGGTGAACAGCCGCGCTGGCACGTTGCCGAGCGACATGCTAGCTGGCAAAGTTGGCGCACGTGGTTGGGCGAGCGCAAAGAAGATTTGCGCGCCCCATGCCAAGCCGCCTGTCCCGTAGGAACGAATGCGGGCCTCTACATCAGTCTCATCGCAGAAGGACGCTATCAAGAAGCCGCAGATGTTGCAGCAGAGGCGAATCCCTTTCCTGCAATTTGTGGTCGTGTCTGCACTGCCCCCTGTGAGGCCGTTTGTCGCCGTAGCGAGTTTGATCAGCCTATTGCTATTCGTGATCTCAAGCGCTTTGCCATGGATCATGCAACAGTAGTACGGCATATACAGCAACCAAAGCTGCGGCATATCGAACATATCGCCATCGTTGGAGCAGGCCCAACCGGCTTGAGTGCCGCTTACTATCTTGCTCGTCGCGGCTATAACGTCACTGTTTTTGATGCTATGCCAGTAGCGGGTGGCATGATGGCCATTGGCATTCCCGATTATCGTTTACCGCGTACAGAACTGCATCGAGATATTGCCGCGATACGCGAACTGGGCGTCGTCTTTCGCTTCAACATGGCATTAGGCCTCGATATCGCTCTGGAGGAGTTGCAACAATCGTACGACGCCGTTTTGTTGGCAGTCGGGGCACAGCGCAGTCAGCGTCTAGAGATGCGCGGCGAGGCTCATTTGGATGGGATCATACCAGCTACGCTCTTCCTCAAGCAGTATAACCTGGACCCACAGACGCGGCTGAACGGTGATGTTGCAGTGGTTGGCGGTGGTAGCACAGCGCTGGATGCAGCTCGTTCTGCACTACGTGCAGGAGCTTCCAGCGTCCATGTCCTCTATCGGCGCACACGGACTGAGATGCCCGCGCAAGCTGAGGAGGTGCGTGCAGCTCTGGATGAGGGTATCCAATTACACGAACTGGTAATGCCTAAATCGCTACTGGGAACTGAAGACGGTAGTGTGCAAGGCATTCTTTGCTGGCGTATGCGATTGGGTGAGCCAGACGAGAAAGGTCGCCGTCGCCCCATTCGTATTCCTGGAAGCGATTTTGCTATCCGCGCGCAACATGTGCTGGTCGCTGTCGGTGAGGCTCCTGACCCTTCATTTTTGCCCGCAGAGACCGCCATTGAAGTGGCACCATGGGGAGGCTTGCTAATTAATCCCACGACCTTAGCCACAGGCATACCAGGAGTGTTTGCAGCTGGCGATGTCACCTATGGCCCAAAATCTATTATCCATGCAGCGGAACACGGGCGCAAAGCGGCTCAATCCATCCATGCATATCTCTCAAAATGTTCAGTCGAGCAGATCTCAGAGATGCCGGATGACGAGTGGGAGACCGTCTCTGCGTCGCCTCCCGATGGCACGATAACCCTTGATCTTCGCCCCACGCAGCGAGAAGTGATGGCGTATTCCCCTATCACGACAGATCGCTCTGTCGAGGCCGCGTGTGGCTTCAATGAGGAACAAGCACTACATGAGGCACGCCGCTGTTTGCGTTGCGATCTCGCCTACCTTTGTCCAACCGTACGCATGGTTAGGGATACTGCGACCGTTGCACATAAGTAGTTCTTGTCAAGCGTGTTGTAGAGACAGATTGCACTTTTTAGGAGGTAGCTGACATGTCAGTACAAGATTTAACAAATGCTATTATGCAAGGCATCAGTGCGGGAGGCGAACAGTTCTTAGAGGGCACGCTAGCCGCTGTCCTGCCTATTGTCTGGTTGATGCTGCTGGGACTCCATCTTGGACGCCCCTATATTCTGACCATGATTGACCGTTTTACTCTCCGTCTAGGCGCAGATTTACTCTGGCTAGTCTACGTCGCATTACGGGATCTCTTGATCGTCTCCGGCGTAGTGATGAGCTTTATGTTCTTCTTCCCTGATGTAGTGACAACCGACGCGCTACCCCTCACCGGAGGACTTGCTGCGGTGGCCCTCTTCGCCGTCCTACTGGTGAAGCTGACAGGTGATCCTGACCATAATCTGCGCGACTTCCGACTGGTGACAGCGCTACTGGGGCTTGGAGCTATCCTCTACTTTGTACCCTACCTGCTCGGTGTGCAGTCCAACGCCATTGCCATTGGTCCATTTGTTGCCATCAGCAAGTTTCTCGTCACCAATACCAATGCTCGCTGGGCAGTAGGCATTGGCTATGTCTCGGTTGCCCTCCTAGCAATCTTGGGAGCTGCCGCCGCCGCCTATACCATAAAGACAGGCGGTCGTGCCGAGCCGGAGACAACAACCGAAGTGGCTGAACCTTCTGCTTTATAGCTGAATGTTCTTTCAACACCGAGCTAGCGCAGAAACAAGAGAGGTGGTAGGGATTGGGGGTGGCATTTGGCGAAGCCTCGCCTTTCGGGGTTTGGGGTGTCCCCAAATCCTCCCATTCCCCAAAACGTTTTGGGATTCTGCACTAGTAGATAAAAAAGCAGGATAAAAAAGCAGGATAAAAAGGAGCAAGTAGATGAAACCCGATGATATTAGCAAAGCGATTACCGATGCATTAATCCAAGGTGGCTCTCAGTGGCTGATCAGTACGGTCGTAGCCTTTTTGCCCGTGCTCTGGACGATGGTCCTCATCCTCCACCTTGGCCGTCCTTACATTCTACGTACACTGCGCCGTTGTGGCCTGCGCCTGGGAGCAGATATCTGGTGGATGTCCTATCTTCTCATGCGCGATGGCCTATTACTGCTCACCTTTGCCTTGAGTTGGATATACTTTCAACCCAACGTTGTCGTCAAAGTAGCGCTCCCTATCACTGGGCCGCTCTCCGCCCTCTGCTTACTGGCCGCCTTGGCAGTGAAACTCTCACGACGCGTGGATGACGATCAGCAAGCCTATCGCTGGACAACGGCGCTACTGGTTATCGGTGCCACCCTGTACTATGGTCCTCTGGTCTTCGCCGTGGAAGCCGCCAGCCAGGACTATCTAGCCGGTTTTGCCAATGCTTTCACCTCCAACACGAATCCAGGGGTCGCGCTAGTATGTATGTGGCTCTCCCTGGCCGCCATCATCGTCATTGTTGGCTGGCTCTTTGTACGCGTCTGGCATTCAGTAGGCCGCACGATGGCACCCCAGGTGGCAAGTGAAAAAATGCAACAAGCAAGTGAGAAAGAACCTGCTATCTTGTGAGCCTCGCAGGGCAAGCACCAGAAATTGCCCTTACATGGACGAAGCAGCCTGCGAGATGCATTCGTACCATTGTAGGGGCAATCCTTTGTGCTTGCTCTAGGGATGGGGGGCAACGCCTTATTTGAGCCGCATTGTCCCTTGTCATTGCCTTGTGGTGAGCGGGATGGAAGTGTCTCCTACTTCCCTTGCACCGCTAACAGCGCCTGCCCATCCACCGGCAGCAGCACATGAAACGTACTTCCCTTGCCCAGCTCACTCTCCACCCACAGCATCCCATCGTGTAACTCCACAATCTGCTTACAAATCGCCAGCCCAAGTCCCAGCCCATTGACCTCTCTGGTCAGCGACGTATCTACGCGATAGAAACGGTGAAAGATGCGCTCCAGATGCGCACTCGGAATCCCTATCCCATGATCCTGTATCCAGATCTCTACCACCGACTGATCATACAGCCACGACTCAGGAAACACCACACTACTTCGCCGCTGGTTCACACGTGCTTGAGATAAACTCTGCTGAAGCAGATGCACTTGATCTGGTGCTATCATACGCAATCCCACTTCCACCTTTCCTCCCCCTGGCGAATAGAGCACCGCATTTTCTAACAAATGATCCAGCACCTCCCTCAACAGCCGCTGATCAGCTTGCAGCAAAGGCACGCGCTCGGTTGGCCTCCCCAGGTTATCCTCAATACGCAACACAAATGTACACGTTGTGGATGTATCGCCCACTGCTGGATGGCGTTTGCTAGCAGTGATAGCCTTACGTACTAGATCAGCCAGATTCACTGGTACACGCTTGAGCGGCAGGGTCGCCGTTTCGAGTTGCGACGTTTCTAGCAAGCGATCAACCACGACTTCTAAGCGCTGACTGGCATCCTGAATCGCCACCAGAAACTCATGTCGCTCTTCGCGAGAAATACGCCGTTCGTGACGCAACAACGTGGCCACATACCCCTTCACCGATGCCAGGGGACTACGCAACTCATGACTCACACTCGCCAACAATTCTGCCTTGAGCAATTCCATATGTTCGATATCACGATGACTGCTCTTCGTTTCCAGCTCATATACCCGCTCCACCTGCAACAGGCTCACAATCACCGCACCAACGGCATCAGCCACTAATGGCCAGACGGCCTGCCTCTTCTCAACACCTACCTGATAGGACAAAGTATCCTGATCAGTTCCACTCAGGAAAAAGAACCTCAGCGTAGATGCCAATGGACCACTGAACAGCCCCCCAGACCCAGTATGCAGTACAGCACCGGGAGCCGCAATCCCCCATTGACTGACCATCCAACCCGCTTCAGACGAGACTATCTGCATCTGCTCATCCTGATGGTTAGCGAACGTCGCCAGCCGCGCAAAGAGATCATCATCATTTATCCCCTGTCGCGCAAGCACACGCAATGTTTTCCTCTCAGCAAGCGACAACCAAGAAGACCGTTTTGCATCAGCATGATACTGCGCGACAAACAGGAGTGCGCCCCGTTGCATCCCATAGAGATGGAGAAGACGCAAGAGAAGATACCGCATAGGCTCCTCATACGAGCCTGGAACATTACCTACCAGGACTTGTTGTGCAAGCCGCGCAAAATCAGCCAGGGCCAACATGATGTCTGAAGACGATGATGTATACGAGTATTCATTTTGCGTGTCCATCTGCCCCTCACTGCCAGCCACTTACGGGCTGTACAAAGATTGTATGCTTCTTCAGTAACAGAATTAGTACTTACTTTAAAGAGATATTTGATTATAGACCGGAAGGTTTCACAGGACAAACACAGAAGCGGCCTGATATATCACGATCTCGTCACAAAGGTGAAGCACAATCCAATCACAAAAGGAACAAGCAGAATAACGCCACAGTGGTTTCTGCTTGCAGTCTCAGCAAACCACTTCGCAGAAAGCTGCACTCCTCTCCCTACTCATCCAGCATGAGAGGAAATGACACGAAGAATGTGGAGCCAACACCTTCTTCCGACTCAAACCATACATGTCCCCCCTGTCGCTCCACCAATTCACGACACAAGTAGAGACCTAGCCCCGTCCCACTGATACCCCAAGACACAGCATTATCAGCACGAATAAAACGCCCAAAGATCTGCGCCTGTTGCTGTTTGGGAATACCAATACCTGTATCCTTCACAGAAACCTGAAGTAGTTTACTTGCACTTTCTTTGGCAACAGTGACAGTGATCACACCCCCTTGAGGGCTATACTTGATGGCATTACCAATGAGGTTCGTCAACACCTGCTCAGCTCGTCTAGTATCGATATCTACCACTAGTGAACTATGCGCCGCACTCACCCCTATCTGATGACGCTGCGTCGTCCGCTGCATCTGCGTAGCCACTCTTTGCACCAGCATGACTATGTTGACCGGTTCGCGCTGTAAGAGTAGCCGTCCGGCCTGTAAGCGCGTCACATCCAGCAAATCCTCCGTGAGCATACCTAGACGTGCCACCGCCTGTTTAATCTCTGAGAGCGCTTCCTCCTGCCATACGGCAAGCTGTGGACCATGCCCCCGCGCCGTTTGTGTCAGCAGCATATCAGCGTAGCCAGCCAGGACAGCAAGTGGGGTACGCAACTCGTGGGCTACGATCCCTACAAACTCATCCTTGAGATATTCTGCCTCTTTGAGTGCCGTCACATCTTGATGGACTACTAATGCTACAGGTTCCGTAGCACCGCATTGACCAAGACAGGCAGATTGGAACCATCGGGACGACGAATCGTTTCCTGATACTGCGCAACAGCCTCTCCCAACTGGATGGCCTGCAATGTGGCTAACTTACTAGGGGCAAGAGGACGGCCCTGCCCATCCACAATCTCGATACCATTGTCGGCAAGAAACTCCTGCATTGGCTGATCCACCTCCCAGTGGGCACCCCACACGCGGCTCGCCACGCGGTTAGCTAGTATCAGGCGTGCATCCGAGCCATAGACAAGATAGACACTACTTGGCAACGCATCGAGCACTTCCTGTAGGAAGGCCAATTGCCCGCTAGTTTCAGTATAGGCGGTTTGTTCAGCCTGGGCCTTGCGACGACGCTCGGAAATATCACGGTTAATCTCCAAAATTGCCAGAGGCTGTCCTGCCTCATCACGCACTAACACTTGCCGACTTTCGACGATCACCTCGTTACCATCACGGCACGTATGGACCAGCTCCCCTTCCCATTGCCCTTCGTGTTCGAGCACTGTATCAAGAGTAGACAGACTGATAGGATAGCATACCTTGAGTAAGCTGTGAGTGATACGACCCAACACCTCCTGCTCTGTCCATCCGTACAGTTTCTCCGCTCCTCGATTCCAGGAGAGCACACGATTGATCGGGTCACGCACAAGAATAGCATCATGAGCATGACGAATCAGCTCAGCTTGTAGACGAAACTGCTGCAATTGCTGGTGACGTTTGCGCTCAGCCAGCCGCTGTTGGGTCACATCGCGAATAGCCCCAAGCACATGCAGCGCTTCATTCAGCAACACAGGTTTCAGGCTAATATCGACAGGGAATTCAGTGCCGTCCTTACGCCGCCCGAAGAGCTGAAGTGACGCCCCCATGGGACGCGTGCGCGGCACTGCAAAGTAGTGCTGCCGGTGGACAGTATGAATCTCACGAAAACGTTGCGGCAGGAGCATTTCGAGGGACTGTCCAAGCAGTTCCGCACGCGGGTAGCCAAAGAGAGCTTCCATTTGCTCATTCACTATCACAATAGTTCCAGCCTGATCGATAATCATCAAGGCATCCGGTGAAATGTTCAACAATTGGGCTAGGTCTGCTGGAGCAGAGATCTGCATTGGCGCAGTAGGGTGAGATGCATGTCCCTTCTGCACTTCTCGCTTGTCAGGCATCGGCATAGCTCCTTGCTCTATGACTCATCCTCCACCCACGCTTTGCGCACTCAAATATTTATTGCTTCTTTCCTATAGAAATGGTCAAATACTAGCAACTATTCACTGTTAGCGTATCGCATTTGCGCCAAAAAAGCAAGTGACCGAGGCGAGCACTGACCCTGTTAGGCAATCTTAACAAGGTTGCTGAGTCAGCCTTCAAAACCCAGTTGGACAAAATCGTTGCCGCCCAGCCCAAACGAGTAGTCTTGCGCATGGAAGGCTTGCAGGCAATGTCAGACGAAGCTACAAGGATGCTCAGCCAATGTAATATATGAGATCGGCTGCCCGCCATAGGTTTCGGTCTACCCAACATTAAGCCCGTGACGGGCACTGTCACCGCTTTCTGAGCCGTGATCGTAATGGTATTCCCCTTTACCACTCCATAAGCTGGCCCATTGAAAAATTAAGTGGCCCTGGCCTCTACACAGACCGATCCATCCCTACAATGCACCCATACCTTTGCTGAAGCCTCCATAACGAACTCATCAGTAGTACTCTCTGTTTTATGACTATAAGAGATAGCTCGCTCGATAGACCATTCACGACCTTCCGTATACACTCTCACCGTTTCAGCCCAATCACTGACACCACAAATGAAATTATACAGATGACGCGCTTCCCACACTTCTGCATGAACGACAAAGTCCTCTTGCACAGGAAATGTGTCATAGCTCGCTTTCGCCTCATCTTGTGGCAGGCGTGTTGCATCGCCCTCATAGAGCTTCCATACTGTCTGCGCAAGCAATGCTCCACCGCGTACGGCACATTGCGCTTCGAGCTGAGCATAGCTGATACCATCAGGCACCATCACACGTTCTTGAACCAAGATATCTCCACTATCCATCCCCTCATCGATCAAGTGGATGGTCACGCCAGTACTTGTGTGTCCCTTGCGCAACGCCCAGAACAATGGTACAGGTCCACGATTGGCCGGTAACAGCGAAGGATGCACAT
>VBJK01000320.1 GCA_005879655.1 Chloroflexota bacterium
ATAATTAAAATTGACCCACAGGCATGAAATTTGGTATATAATAAGCTCTAGTAAGCAAACAGCATTTGGGGATCGAGGAGAACAGAACGCTGGGCCGTAGGGACTCGTAGGGACAGTGGCTTGTCCCTGTCCGCTTGTGCCTTTGGGAGCCGCTACGGCTTGGTATTAATATGTTAAACAAGGATGTGGTGTATGAATCAGAGCGGGCCAAGAAGACACTATTTTATTTCGTACTCACATAAAGATCAGGATATGGCTGACCAGATCAAAGACGATCTGGAGGAGCAGGGCTTTGAGATTTGGCTGGATAATAGTGATACCGAGCCAGGAACAGAATGGGACGATGCGATTGAGGAAAATATAAAAGAATCTATCGCAGTTCTCTATCTTGTATCACCCAATTCTCGTTCTTCTCCTTATATTCGTCATGAGATAGCGTATGCAAAAACATATAAAAGAAATATAATTCCTCTTTGGATAAAAGGGGATACTGACTGGGCGAGAGTGGTTGCTTTCGGTCTCTTTACCACACAACATATTGATCTACGAGAGGGAGAGTATAAAGCCGGAATAGAGAAACTCATTCAAACACTAAAGAAATTAACTGGTCCCGAAGCACGCTTTATGCGCTATATCGAGGAAAGCAATGATAATAGTAGCATGCAAAAAGTTGAGGACAGAGAAAATCAGTTACCTGCAGATCAGATATCCGACAGGGAGAGAGAGATGTCAGAGGACAGCAAAAAAATCGGCCAGCCACCGCCGGTAAATAAACAATCCTTGTTACGCTTTGTGCTTACCTTTTGTAAAAATTTGTTATATACTTCGCCGAGATCAAAAAATCAAAAGGACATAATTTATACTTCTAATACACCATTTTCTACTTTTGATCCACCAAACCCTTATAAGGGTTTGCATGCATTTGGATACGAGGATAAGTGGTCCTTTTTTGGTCGTGAGAATCTCATACGTAAGATGATAGAACAGGTCAGAGATATTCTCAGAGATGAACGTCAGGACAGTCAGGTTCCGCGCTGCATGATGGTTGTGGGTCCTAGCGGATCGGGTAAATCGAGTGTAGTGATGGCTGGTCTGTTACCTGCCTTGGAGAAGAACATTCCCGAGGTCAAAGACTGGTTTTTTCTAGCACCAGTCAGACCGGGCGAGTTTCCAATGGATGCTCTTGCACGGACCCTTAAATTGCCCTTTCTGAATAAACCAGATGACTCTCCACTCAAAAGATGGAGCCGGTTTGGGCTGCGCAAGATATTAGATGATCCTGACTCTCGTGGTTTAAACGAATTGTTGCGGGAGATTACCCATAACCCCGATGAACGCATTGTCTTGATCGTTGATCAGTTCGAAGAAATCTTTGCTCCTGCTGCTAATCCTGATCAGCAAAAGCAAAGAAGGCAATTTATCGATTCGCTGACAGCAATAGCGACCGAACCTGATACTCCGATTCTGCTTCTTTTTACGTTACGGGCTGATTTTTTTCATCGTATTCTTGATACTGAGACTCTCTACAATCAGGTAGAGCCGCACCTGATCAATATTCCACCTATGACACGTGAGGAACTGAGGTCGGTCATTGAAAAACCAGCGCAGGATGTGAATGTCACGTTTGATCCCAATCTGGCCGAAGATCTTCTCTATGAGGTGCTCAAGCGTCCAGAGTCTTTGCCGCTTCTCCAGTTTACGCTAGAGCAGTTGTTTAAGCATCGTGAGGAGCGGCGCTTAACCCGACAAAGTTACGATGAGATTGGAGGGTTGCAGGGAGCGATCGATAAGCATGCTCAAGCGACCTATGACAAACTCCCCACTCCTGAGCATCAAAGAGAGGCGAGAAAGCTCTTTACTGAATATTTTATCTATCTTGCGGAATCACATGGTGAAGCATCACATCTTGAGTCGGGTGAAGGGATTACCCGTCGTCGAGTGACACAAGCGGAGTTGCAACTGAATGATTCCAATATTCGTAGTGAAACGATTAATGCCTTTATCGATTCTCGCCTCTTAACAGCTACCAGTACAGTAAGGCAAAGTACAGATCTAGAAAATATTACAGATATTACATATGAAATCAGCCATGAAGCGCTTATCAATGCCTGGGAAAAGTTCCGAGAATGGATCAAAGAGGATCGTAAAGATATTTACTTGATACAGAGTCTCCGACCACGGGCGACACAGTGGGAGCAGGAAAAGAAAAAAGACTTGCTTCTCGACAAGTTAGCGTTGCAGCAACTCAGGGAATACAGAAAACGTAAAGAGCTTGCTCCTCCGATGGAAAGAATTTTCGAGGCGAGCCAAAATCAACGAACCCGACAAAAGAGCCTAGTATATGCAAGCATCAGCTTGGTTCTTGCTGTTATTGTGTCACTTGCGCTAGTGCTGGTCAATTATAACAAGGTATTTCCGTCTCCTCCAGAGCCTACTATTGTTACCTCCAAGGCCGACTCTGGTCCTGGAACGCTTGCTGATGTACTCCAAAAGGCTAGTGATGAAGCAAGGATTACTTTTGACACAGGACTCACAGGGCAAACAATCTGCCTGACCAGTAATATTTTAGGTAAGAATGTTTTTGAGATCAACAAATCAATTACTATTCAAGGACCTGTTGCTAGTAATATAAACATAAGCAGTTGCACTACGAGCAATTATATAGCTATTGGACAGGGAGCCAATGTCACTATCGAACATATGGCATTTATAAACAGCTATACCCACAAGCATTCAATCATCGAGAATGCTGGTAATCTGACAATGAATAAGAGCAAGATGAGTGGGAATAAATCATACAATGATGCAGGAGCTATTTACAATACAGGAAATCTGATACTAGAAGATGATATCTTTGATGGGAATAAGGTAAGTACTGATGGAGGGGCAATTAAGAATCTTTATGGTACCGTAAGCATAAACAAGAGTATTATAAGTGGCAATGAAGCACAAGGCAATGGTGGTGGTATCTATAGTCAAGGAGGGGTGGTCACGGTAAGTGGGAGTCGCGTATTGAATAATAGAGCGG
>VBJK01000321.1 GCA_005879655.1 Chloroflexota bacterium
CGATAAGAGCAGGGGGCAAAGGTGTGCTGGGGAACAATGGTTTGCCTGGTACATATTCCTCAAGCAACACATGAGCATTGGCCCCTCCAAAACCAAACGAACTGATCCCGGCCCGCCGGGGCAAGGGGTTACCCGCATGATCCTGCAATGCCTGCCACTCCCGGTTCTCCTGCATGATGTAGAAGGGAGTCGCTTCCAGTTGAATGTAAGGATTGATCTGTGCGCAGTGCAAGCTTTTCACCAGTTTTTTGTGTTGCAGTTGCAGTAGTACTTTGATTACACCTGCAACACCGGCTGCCAATTCCAGATGCCCAATATTACTTTTCACCGAACCGATCCCACACGACTCCTGTGGTAGTGGCCCCTCTCCTATCGTCTGGGCCAGCTCGCTGAAGGCGGTTTTGAGTCCATTGATTTCGATGGGGTCGCCCAGTGGAGTACCAGTTCCATGTGCTTCGATATAGGTTATCGTGCGAGGATCAATGTTTGCCTTGTGGTAGGCCGCAAGCAACAAATCTGCTTGCGCACGGGGATTAGGAGCCGTGAGCGAAGTGGCACGCCCTCCATGATTTTCTGCACTACCGATAATAACTCCATAGATATGATCGCCTGCCTGCTCGGCATCCGAGAGCCTTTTCAGTACGAGCATGCCAACCCCTTCGCTTCTCACATAACCATTGGCCTGGGCTGAGAAGGCCTTGCACAGTCCATCTTCACTCAGCATACCTGCTTTACTGTAACTAATGTGCAAATCGGGAGAAATGAGGGTATTGACACCACCCACGATGGCTATACCGCATTGACCACTCTCAATAGCACTCACCCCCCGCTGAATGGCGACCAGAGAGCTAGAACAGGCTGTCTCAATCGCCTCGCTAGGTCCGTGCAGGTTCAGAAAATAGCTCATGCGATTGGGTCCCACCGATGGGGTCTGACCTGTGGCAGAATAACCCTCAATAGCCATATGCGCACGAGATACGCGTTCGTTGTAGCCACTACTCGTCGTGCCCACAAAGAGCGCAGTGTTGGTACCTGAGAGGCTCGAAGCTTCATAGCCAGCATCCTCAATGGCCTTCCACACGTGCATCATCAGGAGCCGTTGTTGCGGGTCCATCTGCTCGGCTTCACGAGGGGAAATGCCAAAGAACAGGGGATCAAACTGCTCAACCTCCTCCATGATTCCTGCCCATTTGACATTCGTCTTATTGAGATGCGGAGTCGCGGGATTGCCGTAGTAGCTCCGCCAATCCCAGCGTGTGGGAGGAATTTCGCTGATGCAGTCTTTCCCCTCCAGCAGATTGTGCCATAAACTCTGCACATCAGCGGCCAGAGGAAATGCTCCGCTCATGCCGATGATAGCGATGGGAATGGCTCCCGGCGCTCGCGATACGCCTACCATGGGGGTAGGCTGCGACGCCCGCAAGGGGCGTGCAGGGGCAAGCCCCTCGTCTACACATTTTTGGGTGGCGATGGTAGGGGCAAAATGGGGTGCAAGGATGGTGTGGTAATGTTCGTGCAGGTGTTGGGCTAAGCGTGCGAGGGTTGTGTATTCATAAAAGTGTGCAGGTGTCAGATCAAGCTGGTAAATCTGGTTGAGACGATTGGCAAATGCTATGAAGGTGATCGAATCAAATCCGTATTCTGAGAGTTCCTTCTCGGTATCAATGTGCTCCAATGGGACTTTGAGCAAGTCGCAAACTCTGTGCTTCAGTGCCTCGCGCAGCCTATCCACAGAGATGTTGCGAGACTCTTGGCTGCTTGCACAACCAGGATCAGTGGCACTAGATGGTATTGAAGCATTATGCAACAATACCTTATTCTCCTCATCCCTCGATATTTCGGTAATCCAGTAAGACTCTCTGAGAAATGGATAGGTCGGCAATGGGACGCGGTAATATCTCCCCTTTTGAAATAATTGGCTCCAGTCCAGCATATATCCTTTTCTATACACATTTGCTAAATTCTGTAATTTTTCTTTATATTCTTGCTGATCAAGAAGCGTAGTAGTTTCTAGCAATCCACTGAGTAGCCACTGACCATACTGTTGTAAGAATAGCTCCGCCCCCTCTTCTTTTGCCATGTCATACTCCGACCTATCGTTACTGATAATTTCTCTCAGAGCTTGCTTGAGTTCATCAATATCTCTGGCCACTACCGCAGAGCGCACGGAAAAATGACTGCGACCTTGTACTAAGGTGTAAGAAATATCCTCAATTGAATACGCTCCCCCCTCCTTGTCTAACCATTCCACCATATCTCTGACTTTTTGTAAGCAGGCCGTTTTTGTCTTTGCAGATAGAGGAAAGAAGTAATAAGGTTTCCTTTGCTGATCTACTGCACTCCTTTGCAGAGGAGGCTCCTCAATGATGACATGGCAATTGGTGCCATTCAAGCTAAATGAACTGATACCAGCCCGTCTCGGACTACCATCGCGGCTTTTCCATGCCACGAGTTCTCTATTGACGAAAAATGGACTGCCCTGGAAATCAATCTGTGGATTAACCTCCTCAATGTTGATAGTAGGAGGAATTTGCTGGTATTTCATGGCCAGCAAGACTTTACAAACACCTGCTATACCAGCAGAGGTAACTGTGTGACCAATATTTGGTTTGTGTGATCCAATAGCACAAAACTGTGTTTTCTTGGTAAAGAAGCGAAATGCTTCTGTTAGTGCCTGCACTTCAACAGGATCACCAAGCTTCGATCCTGTACCATGAGCTTCAATATAACTTATCGTCTCAGGATTAATGCCAGTCTTTCGCTACAGAGAGACGAGCAACGCTTTTTGTGCAAGCATATCAGGGGCTGTTATCCCTTTGGTGCGCCCATCCTGGTTGATGGCGGAACCTTTAATAACTCCATAAATATGATCCCTGTCTGCGATGGCAGCACCCAATGGCTTGAGCACGAGAGTCCCCACACCCTCCCCAAGCACAATCCCATTAGCCCCCCTATCAAATGTTTTACATGTACCATCAGGTGAAAGCATTTGCGTTTTTGCTGCCATCAGGTAATATTGGGGCGAACTCATGACAAAAACACCGCCCGCTAATGCCATTGTTGATTCCCCGCTACGCAGACTTTCACAAGCCAGATGGATAGCTACCAGAGAAGAGGATCTCGCCGTATCTATAGTTAAGCTCGGTCCCTTCAGGTTCAAAAAATAGGAGATCCTTGCGGCAAGCATGGCCAGATCTATAATCTCCTGTCCTTGCTCCCACAAACACACTAACCTTTTTCTCCGCTAGTTGCTCAGTAGAATATCCCGCGTCTTCAAATGCTTTATACGCTTCTTCCAGAAATAAGCGCTGTTGTGGGTCCATCCTTTCCGCTTCAAGCGGTGAAATATTGAAAAATAATGGATCAAATTGATCGATATCTTGTAGCATCCCTCCCCGCTTACATAGAGATGCATTGGTGTCCGCTGCATATGTACTCATCTGCCAATCTTTGCGTGTAATTGCCTCTATACAACTCCTACCGGCTTGGAGATGATTCCAAAACGCTTCCAGGCTTGCGGACCCAGCGAATATTCCCGAAATACCTATAATAGCTACATCTGTTCTTCGCATTTCTCCACCTGGCTCACCGCCATTAGAGTCAACGTTGCCTCGTTCTGGCAACCGCATGTCATCATCTTCTTGGCGCATCAAGACGCTCCTTAAAAACGAGAAAAGTGTACGCAAGATCTTTTGCTTCACAAAAAATGAGGTAGTCGCAGCACTAGCGCTTTTGTAAGTGTACAGGGAGGTGTTCTACCCCATAAAGCATGAAACTCGGATAGGGCTGGAGTGGCACCTCCCGCACACGCTGGATGTCTTTGAAGCGTTCAATGAGCCCTTCCATGGCGATCCTGACTTGCAGGCGGGCAAGTGGTGCCCCAAGGCAATAATGGATGCCATAACTAAAGCTCAGGTGTTGGTTCGGCGTACGCTGGATATCAAAGATCTCTGGATCAGCAAATTGCTCCTCGTCATGATTGGCCGACCCGATCCAGGCCATTACCCTATATCCCGTTTTCACTTGTTTTCCGCCAATTTCGCAATCCTGAGTTGCCTGTCGTATGGCTCGTTGCGCTACGGCACGAAAGCGATGCGCTTCTTCAATAGCACCTGGCAGCAAGAGGGGATCAGCCCACACTTGCTTACGGGACTCTAGATGCTCGTCCAGACAGAGAACCATGTTGCCGATCAGAACCGCCGTGGTTCCAGTGCCTCCTACAAGCAGCCCGATACAAGTATCAACGATAAGTCTGTCGCTGAGAAACTCCCCATCTAGCTCAGCTTTCAACAGACCACTAACCAGATCTTCTCCAGGAGCCTTGCGCTTCTGGGCGACCAACGTGTACAAAAAGTCTTCAATTGCTGCGTAAGCTATGGCTGTTTGTTCTGGCGAATAGCCCACAAGCATACTAAACCAGGACGTTACGATTGCAAGCTGCTCAGAAGGAACACCTAACATCTTAGCAATCACCCGTACCGGGATATGAACAGCGAAATCCTCCATCACATCTATGGTGTCGGACGCCATTGCTGCATCAAGAAGTTCGTTCACAATACCTCGGATGTTCCCCTCTTGTTCTGCAATAACATGCGGGGTGAAGGCTTGAGAAACCAGACTACGCAACTTCTTGTGAGCCGGAGGGTCGGCGACGGCCATGCTTGTGTTCTCCTTGCCCCCAGGAAGTAACTGCTTTGAGGAGAAGAGATGCCAGTTAGTAATCACTTCTTGTGCATCTTTATAGCGAAATACCTCACAAAGACGTTCCTGCTCATCAATAGAGACTGGCTCGGACATGCGCATCTGCTTGTACCAGGGAAAAGGATTTAATCCCAGCATAGAAGAGGCCCCGCGCCTTCGCAAGACTGGTTCGTGAGACTGCGTCATTGTGCTTCCTCTTTCTTAAATATGAGTTCCAAAAACTTTCTATACCCTTTATGCAACAATCATACGTTTACTGGCTTTCTCACACTGACTAACGAATAATAGGAGTAGGTTGGATTGACCATTACATCAGTGAAGCCTGCTTCCCGCAAATTTTCATCCAGTTCCCTGGCAGTATACTGCCTGCCCCCCATTTGGAACACAACGATCGAGAAGGCTGCCGCAACGAGCGGGCCATCCTTGGTATCATTGAGCAGTACTTCGTGGAGGAAGATACGACCGCTTGGCGGCAAGATCTCGAAACAGCGCTTTGCCAATTGAAGACAAGTTGCACGATCCCAACTGTGGAAAATGTTACCGAGCAACACCCCATCATAGTTGGACGGGCAGGGATCGGTGAACATATAGGTGCGTGCCTCATCGGTGAGATGAAAACGGCCCTGTCGCTGCACCAATAAGCCAAGTGCGCTCACCAGACCCAGCAGCACTTCTGCACCGCGCAGCCCCAACGAAAGGCCCGCCTCCACTTCCTCAACGGTAGATGGAGATCGAGCAAGAAAGGTGACAAGGCCAATCTGCTCGGCAACCGTTAGTGCGGGCAGATAATACCGTGCAAGGCATATTTCCCAAATCAAGCGATCATTACAGGTTGGTGTCAACAGTGGAGAAGAAAAAGGGCGCTTATCCGTTG
>VBJK01000322.1 GCA_005879655.1 Chloroflexota bacterium
TTATGATTGTTCAAAGTCTTCGACGAGAACATCACCCAACTTTCCATCATCGCCATCAGGTCATTACTGTATCCTTATTGTCACGCATCCATCAAAATTTCATCAATACACAAATCAGGAGACAAAGAGAAACACGTAGATACATTGATTGAGTTGTTTATTAAAGTATTACGCTAATTCAAAGAGAAAATCTTTCTCCAAGCGACAACCCAACCTCCGAATCCTTCAAATCCATCAATCATTCAATGAAATCAATATCGAGTTGACAATTAGATAAATTTGAATGGTTTGTATCCATCGAATGCTGTTCTTGCCTTTATATCTCGCGTCACGTTTACCCCTTTTCTGAACCTCGTCTTGGCAACTTCGCCGTTATCTTCGAACGAAAATGAGGTACGAGATACTTGACAATTATTGTTCAAATCACAGTCGTGGATTAGTGCACAGGTCGCCTGCACACAGACCACATTTAGAGACCAAATGCAGCACAAATTACGCGTGGAGTGGGAGTCATACGTTGTGAAGACAATCTCGAAATACTTGCTCTTTTTGAACGCACGCTCAGACACATTTGTGAACGCTTTGACGCTTGGTAATGCTTTGTAATTCTTTGTAAGGCTAATTTCATGCAGACTTATCTCCGATATCCCCATAGGCAATGGCAATTTTGTGGGGAACGTGCGATCTCGGACCTATCCGATCCGTCTTATCTTCATCTCCGACTGTTTAGTCCTTGCTCATGGATACCGGATTTCGTCGATCGCGATCCATGAACACGTCGATCGAGAACGATCCCTTGCTTTTTCTGAAAAACACCCGTCGATCGAGATCAGTCGGATCGCGATCGACGGAATCCG
>VBJK01000323.1 GCA_005879655.1 Chloroflexota bacterium
CTCTCAGTCATCGGTTTTCCTCTCACATTGCTCCGGTACAACCGGGACCCTTGACCGTTCCCTATTGTACCACGTCAAGACTCATCACAGGAGTCATTGGGGACCAAGAGGCTGTGTTCTTTGAAGAGGAACCTATCGACGTTGAAAGCGCGTTCGCCGCTCCGTTCCCCACTCTCTGGTGAAATGCCGAGAGTGGAGGCCCCTGAAGCGGCGCAAGTCGCATCGCCAGAGAGTGCCATGCTTGCTCAACAGGCAGGGAGCAAGCGGCGTATCTCGCTGCGCATGATTGCTATCATCATCTGCCTGCTTGTGATCGGTGGGATAACAGTCATGAATGTGCTTGCACAGACCACACCACCGCTCGTGACAACACAGAGAACTATGGCAACGGGAAGAGCAACGGTACCAGTACCAGTACCGACTCCGACTGCAAGCCCACAGGGATTATCATTCGACTGGGTTCCAATGCAACTGCCTGATGGCTGGACAAATGCGAGACTGCAAACATTCGATGCTCTACAAGCATTGCGAACAGGAGTTTCATTTACGGATCGTGAAATGAACCTGGATTACAGGAGCGTTGGCACACGTGCCAATCATGGTGGAACACTCGTCGCTGCCACGTTCCTGCTGACACCACAGGCCGTGACCCGCTTCACTCAAAATGATGTTCGGGTAGTCAACAACATGCTCTTTGATATGATCCAGCAGACGAAGTTGGTCAGAGTTGTGGTTAATCCACAGCCACAACTCGTCAAATTCGCGCAGTCTGGTCAGCAGCAGTTTGCTTGGGTCGATGTCGCCTTCCAACTCTGGCAATCAAAGCTGGTGGGAGGCCAACGCATAGATGGCAAAGTGGTTGATGCGACGACCAATCAGCCACAGGTTCACCATCTGATTGTCCTTCTGTTGCACGTACCTGTCCTATGCATTTGATCCTGCACAGTCAGTGCACAGTAGCCGTCTCACTAGCAGTAGCCCATTGATCCTCTAACATAGAGAGAAACTCTTTACGCTTGTGAAGAAAGCGGAACCGCTAAAGTTGGTCGAGTCTCACTGCTACAGTTTCTTTTTTTATTTGTTTCCAATAATCTCTATCCGTCTTTTGGGCTAGTGTCTCAAATTGTTGCCATCTCATCTCATCTGCACCCCACCACTCATAAAATGCTACATTGCGTCCATGTCAAAGCAAATAGACATTCCAGTGTTTTCTTCCACTTATTCGTCTATACCTTGCTTTCACACGAAGAATTGCACTTTCCATCTCGTTGTTTGTGCGGGGAAAATCAGCTAGATCGTAGCGTTGAATCAAATACGATCTTAAATTTGTTAATACCCGCAAAAATTCTTCAAGACACTTGACTTCTATTTGATCCATTTCTTCTTCTTTATGTTTTTGTCCTAATTCTTGTAAAAATTTGTCAAAGCGTAGCCCTACTTCTTTATTTGTGAGGTTCTTTTTAGGAGGAATTTCCTTATCATTCTTACCTTGTTCTGGAATTTCTGCCCAACTACCATTAAGAATGTGTTCGGCATCTAGAGCCCATTGTCGCATGCGCTTGGCCTGTTCTATCCGTTCTCGCCATATTTCACATCTTGCCACTATTTCTGTAAGACGTGCTAATTTCCTTTTAGATGCTTTCCCTAATGGTCCCCCTTTTTTCCAGTTTCTCTAGACTGGCTGCTACATCATCTAAAGCCTCTGATGCTTCTATACCTGCATAATCGAATGGTAACTTTCCCTTCCTATTAAGCGCTGTTTGAACACCTAGCGCGTAAGTATCTAAAGCTTTCAATTGCTTTGCTTCTGCCTCAGACACCTGCTCCACTTGCGCGGCTATCTGTTTTTGTACCTCTCTCACCTTTGGTACTAGATCTTTCCTCATTTGTGCTCTCATCTCGCTATCTTCCTGAAAACCTGCGCGACTCGCTTCTCGCAGGGCATGGAATTGACAGGTTTGATGGGGCACGTCAGGCCAAAGTTGAGAGAGTGCCATAATTTCTGATTCTTGTGCATCACTGATTGTTCCAAGTACTGAAATTCCTAGAGACACAACAGGCGCTAAAACTTGTTTGAGACGATCTACTGAGCTTTCCCTCACATTTTCTGCATTGAGCAAACGTCCCGTCAATGCATCTCTTACCAGATATACTTTCTCATTACCACCATCTGGCTTAATTCCATCTATGGAAACAATAATACCTGTGTTTTTCTCTACTTCTTTCATCCACTCTTTATCTTGCTTGGCATCCGATGCTGCTCGCAGGAGCGCAGAAAAGTCGTCAAACAAGTTCATGATCTCTCTTCTCGATATACTCACACCTAGTGGACGAAGCCGCTCGCTCAGCTGGACATGGACCTCATCTAATGTTTGATGTTCACCTAATCTTAGCTGTCCTGCGAGTATCACAATATCTAACCCAAATATCATGCGTGGCAGGGCTAACGCATCCGCTGCTGCACTGCGATAAGTTCGCCCTTTTGCTCCACATTCCTGATTCAGACAGCGATACCCCCCATGTATCAGTTTTATTACACCACGTAATGTCACTACTGTTCTCTCTGATATTGTTACTGCTCTCTTCAGAGACTTACCACACTCCGGGCACTTATATATCTCTGGTCGGTAAAAACGCCTTATTACATTCTCATACTTCTTTGCTTCTTTCATGAGGGTTCTCCTTCTCTGCTCTGACTCCTTTTCCAGTTTACACCCGCTGTCAAGACGAGTTCAGTGCACTCACTGTTTCAGATCTTGCTTGAGGGCTAAGAGCCGCAGGGTAGTACTCTGTCAAATTTGATGGCGCAGTTTTGTACGACCACTGAAACGGCCTGGGAAGCTCTTTTGCACTTCCCCAAAAACCGCGCCATTAAGCTTGACAAAGTAGTAGATATGTTTGGCTTAATATTTGATAGGGGCGTTTAAACTAGCTTCCAGCATCTCTAGGTCCCCAACATTCCCAGCTATACGGGTCGCTATAGTTGACCAGCTTGGCAATGGCAAAGCTATTTTCAGTAACGTATTGGCAAGCGAGATCCATAGGAATAGGCAGGTAGTGCGTGTTTTGCTTGCAACTCCAATCGTAGGCAGTCTTAGGTTGATTCGGTTGTGCCATTAGTGTAGCAGAAGCATCATCCTTGCTGGCGCTGGCACAGTAACGATCAATTGGTGCTT
>VBJK01000324.1 GCA_005879655.1 Chloroflexota bacterium
TGCCAAGCAAACTCGCAAACCGTTTCATTCGACAAAAAGCAAGGTCAAACGGAAACTTGAGCGAATACATTCTGATATTTGCGGCCCTTATCCTACATCAAAAGGAAAATCAGTCTACGTTCTTACATTTCTCGACGAACTTACACACTGGTGCTGGATAGTTACAATTCCTGACAAGTCGTCTTCTACTGTTTGTCAACAATTTCGCGATTTGATCAAACAAATCGAAACTGAAACTGAGCTGAAAATCAAATATTTACGCACAGACGGCGGTGGAGAGTATGAAGGAGATCTAACCCCTGTCCTCAAAGAATTTGGCGTCAAACATGAGCCTACAAGCCCATATTCCCCGCAATCCAACGGCAAAGCAGAAAGGCTCAATCGTACCTTAAACAATTACGCGCGCGCTATGCTCTATCAAGCCAATATGCCCAAGTCCTTCTGGGCCGAAGCTATTACTACTGCAGCTTACCTTCTAAATCGACTACCAAGTAACGCCGTCAATGGAATTCCTTATGAGCTATGGTATGGTAAACAGCTATCAACCGAAGATCTCAAATCAATCAAACCTTTCGGATGCATTGTCCATGCGGACGTACCGGACGAACGAAGAAGGAAGAAGCCACGCAACAAAATTGATACACAATCTACAACAGGCTGTTTTATTGGATATACTGACACAAATACAATGCACAAAATTTGGGATTTCGAAAGAAATTGCTTTGTCAACTCGCACGATCTCACATTTGAAGAAACCCAATTTCCAAAACCTTCCGATTTCGACGAACCTCCAGCTGACGCATATGGTGCATACCATAGAACTCTGCAGACACCCGTAGCATCAACTCCTGAAATATCACGAGAATCAACACCTGAATCTATGCCAGAACACGCACTGTTTCCTACTCTACAAAGCGAACGTCCAATATATGATCAAATTGTCGTTCAACCACCACCTGCGTTACAAGCATTCAAAACCTACGGCGAGTTCCAACCAGACAATGATCCTCCTTCCTTTGCCGACGCCATGGCACATGCGACGTCCTGATGCTAACCTTTGGTGGAATGCATTCTGCGATGAAATCAGAGCAATAATCAAGCGAAAAACGTGGACACTTGCAGTTTTACCACCTGGCAAGAAAGCACTCCCTCTCAGATGGGTATGTCGAACAAAGCGAGATGCAATGAGAATTTTCGAACGCTACAAAGCCCGAATAGTTGTTAAAGGCTTTGCGCAAGAAGCAGACCTCGATTTCGACGAAACCTTCGCCCCTGTTGTACGAATTGACTCCGTACGAACAATATTTGCAATAGCTGCAGGTAAAGACCTCTACATTATACAAGCCGACTGCAAAAACGCGTTTTTACACAGCGAAAGCGATTTCCAAATCTATATACAGCAACCTGAAGGCTTCGTAGACGTCAATTATCCTCACGCTGTTCTTCTACTAAACAAAGCGCTCTATGGACTAAAGCAAGCTCCTAGATTATGGTATCTATTTCTATCAGAAGTTATCATAGCTATGGAATTTCAAGTCCTTGAAACTGACACAAGCATCTACATACGCGACGATATCATTCTCGCTGTCTACGTCGACGATATCCTAATTGCTAGTCCCTCTATCGAATCCTGCAATGCTGTAGTCAACGAACTTTCCAATTACATTGAAGTTGTCAACAAAGGCGAAATCAGAAGCTTCCTCGGCATTAACGTCATCAGAAACTTTCAACAACACACGATATCAATAAATCAACCTGGCTATATCGATTATCTACTTGCAAAGTACAATATGACGAATGCCAAATCTGCCTCTACGCCATTTGCACCTGGTACAAAACTTAAAGCGGCCACAGAAAATGATACGTTCTGCAATATTGAGCTATACCAAGAACTCACAGGCTCACTCAATCACCTGGCTGTCTTCTCGAGACCTGACATTACCTTCACAGTCTCCAAACTATCTAAATATAATGCTAATCCAACAATTACGCATTTCAAAGCTGCGCTTCATGTTCTACGCTATCTCAAAAGAACTCGCAATTACTGCATCGTCTATCGCAAATCAACAACTTTCCCAATCGACATAATTGGTTACTCTGATTCTGATTTTGCAAGCGACGAAGATGATCGAAAATCCTACACCGGCTATATCTTCATGATATGCAACGGCGCTGTATCCTGGTCTACACACAAGCAATCTACAGTTGCTCTCTCGAGCATGGAAGCAGAATATATGGCACTATCCGATGCAGCACGAGAAGCTCTCGCACGCAAACAGTTCTTCCACGAACTACGCCTTCCTTCCGGCGAAAAACCAGTCACATTACTATCTGACAGTCAATCTGCACTTGATATCTCCGAAAACCCTGCTAAATACAGACAAGCCAAGCACATCGACATTCGATATCACGCAATCCGTCATTACATACACGATGGCAAGATAGAAGTCGACTACATTCCCTCAGAAAGTCAACCTGCCGACCTATTCACAAAGGCACTTGGACCAACAAAACATCAACAGTTTTGCCACACGATTGGTCTACGAAACAGCTACGAAGCAAACATTGAGGAGGTTTTTTAGTGAGTATGCTGTAAAATAAACAGAGAGTCTCACATAACCATACTATGGTATCTACAAAAGATTTTTCCTACCTCACGCTACGTCTTTCTCTTTTAAACCCAGGGAATGTTGGACGGATAAGGTCCGGCACCGGCACGAGCACGTGCCCTGCCTGCATGTACTATAAAACCAAGTCTATAGCCACCTTTACGGCAGAGCAATTCATG
>VBJK01000325.1 GCA_005879655.1 Chloroflexota bacterium
GATTCGATTCGATTCGAGGTAGTTCGAGTCGATTTGTCACGGCGCAAGATTGAATCGACGTTAATCGATTCGATTTTGGCGTTCAGTAAATCGAATTGTTCTCGATTCGAAGAAGTAAAGTAGAAATCGAACTTGAATCGAACGATTCAATTCGATTCTGACTTCTGGTAAATCGAATCGAGTGAAATTGAAGGTCACAGAATAAAATGATTTTGGCACTCTATGGATCATGGATCTTCATATATAAGATGAAACCTGACATTAATCTATGCTTTGTCGGAAGCATTGAAACAGAGGGACCGGGGGATTCTTGACGCATCAGCCTCCAGGTCATAGCGCAGTCTCAACTCCTGAGATTCGTCTCAGTCATGTTTCACATTTCTTTGTCTTCTCTTTCTTTGTGCTAACTCTATTTTTTCGAAAATATAACTGGCCGTGAAGCGGCTAGGACTTGATTCGATTTTATTCACAGTTATGCAAACGATTAACAGTTTGCCAATTCGACCTGAGGAATCAGCATCTCAATCAGGCAGACGTTCAAGCGAAATCTTTTCCACAATTGACGTAGCACTTCAGAGTGATCAGGATATCCAAGAGCACGAGAACTTCTCCGATTCTGAAGATGTCGAATCAGCTGAAGAATCGTTCCAAATAAAGAAGAAGCGGAAAGGTGTAAGGCATGCACTATTCGAAAAACGTATTTACTTCCTCGTTCATGAAGAAACTCTCGATGAAGCCAACACAATGGTAGAGGTAATGTCTGATAGTTACAATGAAAGCTAATAGATAGAAGCCATGGCCTGACTTTCGATGGAGATGCTCACTGCCACATTTCTCAACAGATGAAGACAAGCCTTACTGGAGACACTTTGGCGAATGTATTCATCGCGATTCGAAGGAGCCTCGTATGTACTGTTTACATTGTCGCCGTACCTTTGAGCATCCTCACAGGAACAAATACTCGACGACTAGTACCTTTCTTACTCATGAGAGGAATTGTTCTGAGTTGAAGAAGCAAAAAACATCGTCGCAGTCAAAATCGAGAATATCTTCATTCTTTGGCTCAGCAATTCATTCAAGCACTACAACCGCTAGTGCATCCTCGAGTATCCTTACTAAAGAGAAGATCGAAGAACAAATAATTAAGTACTTCACAGCAGCGAATGTACCTTTCAATCAAGCATCCAATCCACACTTCAAGAAGCTCGTTGGTATGATACACCTCGATTATAAGCCATTCAAATGTCCGAGCCGGACTACACTTCGTCGTCGATTGACCGCCTTGTCGGAAATGTCAGAGAAAGATCTCAAGAACACTCTTCAAGAGAATAAATCGAAGATTAGTCTGGCATTGAATTGCTGAAGCAGCCGCGCTAATGATGGCTATCTAGATATGTCTGATGTCATGAATTAATTTATATTTCACATTCTGAAATATCAATTTGTCCATGACATTG
>VBJK01000326.1 GCA_005879655.1 Chloroflexota bacterium
TGGCGAAGCAGGAAGGCAACAACCTGTTAGAAGCCCATTGACGACGCCCCTCAACTGGAAGGGAGGCAGTCAAACCGTGAGGGGAGGCTGTTGTCTGCTAGCATCAAAGCGGATAGGGGGCTAGGATCAGTGGCATGGTTAGCATATGCGAACGCTCGTTTTACTTGTCGTCACCAAGAACAAGCTAAAGATGCTGAAGAAGCTTGAGCCAAAAAGGCAACATGGCGGGAAGGAGATCTGATGCCGTCTCCCTCGTGGACACCCAACGCCATCGGCAAACAGAGCGGACCTAACCCACTTGCGTTATTGATACAGAACATGGTAAGCCCACACTCCTCCGAAATGCGGTAGACAACCGTAAGGTGCGTCGATGGGAGTGGGGGTAAAGGAAAGCGGAAAAAGCGAATGTCTCCCTGTAACGGGGAGAATCACTACAGTGGCACTTGTTTGAAGGAAGGGGAGGGGAAGCTCAAGAAGAGGCTCAAGAAAAAAGAGCGCTACTTAGACGAGAGCTTGAAGAGAAGTGGCAGCCAACTCTAAAGACGCGACAGTCACCTGGTCAGTCGGGCCGAGACGACGCTTGTGAGAGTGGTTGCGAATCTGACGATGGGCCCACCATGGTGTGCTTGAAGAGCACTGATAGCCGCGAAAAGCGGTAAAATGACCATGCTGTCCGACAAAACGAAAAGACGGAAGTGTTGAGAGCCAAGTAAACCATTCAGGAGAATCGGGCGAGCATTCGAGCCTGCCCAGTTCAGGACTGATGACGACATACGTGCCTTGTGTCACATATTCAACCAGCGGCAGAACACGAGGATGTTTGCGTCGATCAATCGATACAGAAGGCGTTGGCGCATCTGTCGCCTCCTCCTGGGATTTCTGCTGGGAAGACTCCTCAGACTCCTCCTGAGAAGGTTGTTGGGATTTCTGCTGGGAAGATTGCCTAGACTTCTCCTGAGAAGATTTCTGGGATTTCTGCTGGGAAGACTCCTCAGACTTCTCCTGAGAAGATTTCTGGGATTTCTGCTGGGAAGACTCCTCAGACTTCTCCTGAGAAGATTTCTGGGATTTCTGCTGGGAAGACTCCTCAGACTTCTCCTGAGAAGATTTCTGGGATTTCTCCCCAGATGCTTGGGAAGCACTCGCTCGCCCAGCTTGCTCCAAATGCGTTTGCTCTGAGAGTCTGGTCAGTTGGTTTTGTAAGGTAGCAACATGGGTCTGCAGACTCGCCAGCTGCTCCGTCAGACGCATGGTTTGTGCAACAAAATCGGAGAGAACAGAGGCACACATTCCATTGGTGGGTGAAGCGTCCGCAGAGGTTTGTGGCGGGACAGAGACAGAAAGAGCACGGTGATGAGCCGCCGCTACCTGTTCAAGCTGTTGTTGGGTGACACATTTGAGACGTGCATCCAACGGGTGAGGTTGAACAGAGATCTGCGCAAGACTGAGCCAGTGATGCAAGGTCTTGGGATCAATGTAGAGCCTACGACAACAGTCAGCAAGGGAAATCAGGGTCATGATTGACACCCCTTTCGCATCAAACAATGAGACAACAACACCTGAGATGATCCCAAGGACAAGCCCCAGTATCATCTAGAGAAAAAACACCACAGACAAGCAATGGGTGAGTGGTCCACAGAGGCAGCTATCCTGCTTTGAGCCGCGCTCTCGAGTGGTAATAGCTGGCCCAATACTGGTGTTGCCTGCGAAACTTCGACCAAGCTTGTACCAGCGCCGCTTGAGAAGGTAGTGGAAAGAAAAGTCTGGCTAACAAGTGACGCACTTCAGACGCAGTGAGTGGGACAAGAGGCTGTTTCGCATCTGCTTGCTCTTTTGAAGCATCCACAGGGAGATGACTCTTATCATGCACGCGAATACCGACAAGGAAAGCATAAGCTAGCATGACAAGCGTAATGTGGCGATACCATCCGATATACCTTCTGACTTCATACTGGTCGATCCCAAGGTCTTTAGTGGCTTCTATGTCCTCTTCTACATGCCACCTCGCTCCAACCACTGAAACAATCTTTTGTAGAGGAGTGGCAGGAGGGGCAAAGACGAGATAATAGGTCTTTTGAGATGGATCATCGATGCATCGACGGATCAAGAACCAGTGGCGGTCATCGGTGGCTCCTTGATGCACGACTGCTAAAATAGCCCAATCAAACCAACGAGGTCCTTTGGTACCCTGGCTCATCGGGAGCCGATGCCAGTCTTGTTCTTTAACCACAGTCGCATCGATCTCTCTGGCTTCGGCTAGCAGACAACTGCCATTAGAGGTCTGGACACAGACGGTATCGTCACAGGCAATAGCCAGAGCATAAGCATACCCGCACTTCTCAAGCCATTTACGCAGCTCTATCGCACGGCCATAGATGGCATCAGCTGTCACCCAGTCGAAGGCGAGGCCTGCCTCTCTTGCACGCTTAAGCATAATGAGAGCCAACTCCCATTTGGGGCGATATGGCACCGTATCAGCAATCCCTGCCTCTCTGCAACGCTCACGATCGTTGATCCAGTCTTCTGGAAGATAGAGTTCCCGATCAATGAATGCATGCCCACGTGCGGTGACGTAACTCAAGAACACCCCTACCTGGCAGTTCTCTCTTCTCCCAGTCGCCCCACAATGCTGTTTTTTGACTCCTGCTGACTTTTTGCCTCGTTTTGGAAAACCACTCTCGTCGGGAACGAGAATAGCTCCAGATCCGCTTGGTGTGCCGAGCTGTTCAAGGACGTAAGCACGTACGTCATCGCGCACCTCATCTACATCCCAGACTGCTTTGGAGAGCAAGCGTTGCATGCCATACGGTCGTGCAAGGCTCGCTTGTTCGGCTATTTGCCAACCGTTTTTGCGTGGGATCTCACTCAAGATCGCTTTGAGGTAGAGCAGGGCATGATGGCGTGGTTCTGGTCGTGCAAAACGGGGGGCGATACGTTGATGCAATTGCTGTAAGGCGAGTGCCCATTGGCTCATTTCTTTGATTGATGGTCCGATTTCTTCTGTGGTATCGTGTTGGTACTTCATGATCCTCTCCGATCTTTTGTGCTTTCTTCTGAATGCTTTTTTTCTTGCTTACAGAATGTCACAATCTTTCGGAGATTTTCATGAGGTTTTTTCTTTGTTTTGAGGAGATTATTGTTCAGCTAAGAAGTGCTACTGTAGTGTGCGCGCTGACTGTGGGAAGTATGTCATGGCAAACTTAAATGACCAAAATATCCTCTGAAAAATTCAAAGGAATGCGCTGTGAAATTCAGATTCAAACCATATTGAATCATGCATGGTCAGAAACGCAACATGATATGGTTTATCATGCTGCGGACAATCAAGGGTTCGGTACGGCAGCAAAGCAGGTGCTTGATAAGCGACTGAAGAAAATTATGGATGAGTACCTGCGTCCGGCGGGCTACGAATTGCAGAAAGTCCAGTATGACTATGAGCGTTTGATGCAGGGAAAAGCCTTGTTCGACC
>VBJK01000327.1 GCA_005879655.1 Chloroflexota bacterium
CGAGAGGCTCCTTTTTGATGGGCTAAAAATCGTGTCAATGAACACTCTTTCGCGGAGATTTTCTTCTCAGGCGGCTTGTAGAGCCATGCGAGAGGCTACGCTCAGCAATGTCGGTGCACCTACCTCTCGCAAAGCTTATCATTAGGGAGGTGAGTTGGCGGATTGCTCAGGTATCAAGATTCTGATCTTGGCTAGTGCAGAATCCCAAAATGTTTTGGGGCCATGGGAAAATTTGGGGATACTCCAAGCCCCACCAAGGTGGCTTCGCCCCGTGGACCCCCTACCTCTACATGCCATTCTTTCCCTATAGCTAAATGATATGCTAACATAGCAAGTGAAAAAATTTGCGAGTCACTTGTAGGCCCTGTTTTACTCGCATAGACCTTTTTACATGTAGGGAACCATTAACCAAAAAAAGGAAAAAACCATATGTGTTATGATGACAATGCCCGTGCCCCTATCCCACCAGGCACACATGGGCAGGCTCATGGCGAAGATCTGGTACTCACTGCCGTTGATGGGAATCGTTTTGCGGCCTATATTGCACAGCCTGAACAACCTGCGCTGGCACAGGTGCTGATCTATCCTGATATCAGAGGATTACATCAATTCTATAAGGATCTTGCCTTACGCTTTGCAGAGGCTGGCATTACTGCGCTGGCTCTTGACTATTTTGGTCGTAGCGCTGGCCTGACTGAGCGTAATGATGCATTTGACTTCTGGCCGCATGTCAAGCAATTGAAGATCTCGACGTTCCTGGCTGATGTTAGCGCGGCTTTGGCATATTTGAAAGAGGGCGATGGTAGCAAGTACGCCACGATGGTGGTTGGCTTCTGTATGGGAGGTTCATTTGCCCTGCTCACTGGTATGAGCGATCTCGACATCACTGGCATTATTTGCTTCTACGCAGGACTCAGCAGATCGCTTTCCAGCGGTACAACCGTGCTGGATGAGGCTGAAAAAGTTAAACGTCCAACTCTGGGCCTCTTTGGTGGAGATGATCAGGGGATTCCTTCTTTGATCGCCGCTACGCTCAATATGCCGATGCTTGTGCCGATGCGTGGCAACAGGTGCTTCACTTCATTAAGGCGCATACACCCACTGCTTGATAAGACAGTTGCACCAAGCTTGCCAGGTACTATGTGCCTGCATCAGCTCTGACATGCAGATCATTGTGCATGCGCGAAGCGCAACAATACTGCAAGGATCGTTCCCTGGTGCAGGCGCATGAGCTAGATTCCTACATCCCTGGCAAGTTTGTTGGCCGCGTTACGCACAACTTGCACATCGGTTTTGACCTGCGTAGGGATAGCTGGAGTACGGTTATTAAAGAGATGGAGGTATTCCTGCCCTAACCAGGTCACATAGCTGCCCAATGCAGGTGTCCAGGCCAACCTGGTGAGACGGAAGGTCTGAGTTGTGCCCTGACCTAAACTCGGATTACTTTCCTCTACCGGGTTAGCGCTATGTTCCGCTTCCAGGGGATAGTTATTTGGGTCCCAGGGATGATTGAGTATCCAGTCTCGGAAGCCTCTTACGACTACAATGCCGTTGGGTGCCGTGAGTACATTATGCACATCAGTCCACCCATGAGGCACACCCGCAGTGCCCTCAGCTAGAAATTTCATTAGCTCACTATACGGATATGGACCCGGACAACGCGCACGGTTGATGCTATCAAAGTCGGCATGTTCGACAATACCGGAGATAGCATCGCCACGACGCTTGGGGATGTTATAGTATTCACAAATGGTCTTGACAAGCTTGAATGAGGATTGCTTCTGGGCTTCTGTAAGCTGATCTGAATTGTCTGTAGACGGTTTACAATGCTCAATGGAAATGGTGTAATAATTCGGGTTGACGTTTGCTGGGAACGGCAGACGAGGGTTAAGCAGGATGCCGTTTCCCCAGGCCGCATCATCCATACTAATTCCTTGAACTATTGTTCCATCTTGTCCAATGATCAGATGCGCGCTAGCGTCAACAGTAGAGGTCTTGAAGTAGTTTGCTGTGTTTTCAGCTTTGCTTCCGCCAGCTGTGCCGTGAAGGACAACGTGCGTCGGTTTGTAGCCCTCCCTTGACATTGACTTGCTCTGATAATCTATTTCTACGGCGTCATCCACCCAACCATCTACTATTTTCATTGATGAGTCTCCTTTAGCACTGGATAATGCGCTAATGCACTGAGTTATGACTAAAAGCGTCACGTTACAATATTGTCATACTCTCTTTTTATAACAAGAAACACGAGCTTAAGTAAGAAATTTAGGCTTATAATTTATGTGCCAAAAACGTTATCGTCCTGGCACTAGCGCTCTAGCCCAGGACGTAGTCATCACTTTGCTCCCCTCTTTCAACCACTTCTGATCACAAAAAACTCTTATATAAAAATTATATACATTTTTAGAAGAAAGTCAAGTAGTTGGGCAAGAGCTAACGAAATGCACGGTTTTCCTGAGCTACCAGGGTATCCATAAAGGACAAGACCGCCGCAATAACCCTTGCCATCCATCATAGGGCACCCACAATGGACAATACCGCCGCAGTAACCCTTGCCATCCACCGTAGGGCACCCACAATGGACAATACCGCCCCAGTAACCCTTGCCATCCATCGCAGGACACCGCGCAGGGCACCCACTACGGACAATACCGCCCCAGTAAACCTTACAGAACGGGCGTTCGCCCTTACAGGGCACCCACAAGGGATGCCCCTACAATGGCACGAATTGGCCTCCCAAGCGCGTTCGTGCCATTGTAGGGGCATCCCTTGTGGGTGCCCTGGGTGGGGGGGGCGATGCTTATTTCACTGGTCTTGTCCGTTGTGGGTGTCCTGGTAGCTCGTCCTGTGCTTCATCTCATACTGTTAAAATCTTCTGTTATCATCGTGCAGCCTCTGCAAGGCGAGACGATCGATCTTGCCATTTCTTGTACGCGGAAGCTCAGTAAGATGGTATACATCATCGATAATCATGTAGCGAGGCAAATGCTCTGAACAGAGCTTTTTTATTGCTAATAGCGAAAGAACAGCTCCATTAGTATACACGATACATGCTACTAAACGAGCCTCTAAACCTGCACTTGTAACAATCACGGCTGCTTCACGAATGGCAGGATGTTGCTCAAGTACGATCTCGATATCGCTCAGCTCAATGCGGTTGCCACGGATTTTGGCCTGACGGTCACGACGGCCAATGTAGAGATAGTTTCCATCGGCGAGCAAACGCACCAGATCGCCAGTTGCATATGGCCGCTCGCCATAGACTGGCTGCCCCCAGTAACCAACCATGACCGTTGGACCAGCAACGATGAGTTCGCCCTCTTCTCCAGGTTCAATAAGCTTGCCGTGCACGCCCTCAGCCCAGATGTTATTGCCACAACAGGCTTTCCCAATGGGCACTGCTTTCTGCCCGTGTTCTGGCAGCTCTGTCACCTCGTAGTATGCACAGACATTTGTCTCCGTTGGACCATAGAGGTTGAAAAAGCGTGCCGTTGAGCCGTAGCGTTGATACAGTTGGCGTAAATATTTGATAGGGAATGGCTCACCAGCAAAGAGAAAAGCCCGTAGAGAAAGTGCAGCGAGATCTAATAGTCCTGCGCGCTCCATCATCAGGATTAGCACCGATGGCACTGAATACCAGATCGTGAGTGCCTCCTGTACTAGCAAGGCCACCAGCCGTTGCGCAATAAAAGAGATCTCATCGGGAATGAGATAGGTTGCAGCTCCAACACGGAAAGCTACATATAGGTCGAGTACCGACAGGTCAAAGTGCAACGGGGCATGATTGGCAAAGCGATCAGCAGCTGTAGCTTCCAGCATTTGAGAGGCCCACTCAATAAACGCTAGCGCATTACGATTACTGATGCAAACTCCCTTCGGTTTGCCGGTCGAACCAGATGTATAGAGGATGTATGCTCTATCATCAGCGAGAGCAGGAGCTGACTCGAACGTAGCAGGAAAAGTTAGTAGGTTTTGCCAGGCCCCAGGTTTCTCGCCATCGACATACAGACATGTCACCTGTTCCAGATCAGCCGTGGCAACCACTGCCGCCCGCCGCTCTGTCGTCACCAGGACACGCATATCACAATCGTATACG
>VBJK01000328.1 GCA_005879655.1 Chloroflexota bacterium
ATCTAAAAATAAAGAATCACGTCACCTTTAAAGATGCTCTAACTAAAACCCTATGACGATCATTTAACTTCAACAATGACAACGAAGATGACAACGAAGATGAAGACCTCAATGAAGTGTCAGAGCTAGAGATTGATACTGTCAGGGTCGTGCACAGAATGGTCACGTCAGCACAAGGACCGTGCATCAAAACAAACCACGTCTTATATAAACAACCCGTAGCCGCACTATTTTAGCCTTAGCCTTTAACTCTGTATTTTACCTAGTCTATACCAATCTATAATCCTCGTTTACCAAACCTTCGGCTGTTCCTCTCGATCTTCCTCGTCCTACTAATCCTATCCTACGATCCACGTCCCCCCTTCTCACATTTTAAAGGCTCTTTTATCGAGACTCGACAGCCACGCCTTCCCCCAACAACGCCTTCCAGCATGACAGCCCGTACCACCAAGAATTCCCAAGCAGCAGCTCCTGTTGATGAACCAGAAGGAAGTCCTTCGAATTCTGACACAGAGCAACCTCTTCAACCTACAATCGCCGAGCTTCTCCTACGCATTGTCGAACTCCAAGAACGCCTTGGAGACAGACCTGTCAACAATGCCCCCCATGATCCTAAAGTCAACCCGCCTACCACCTTTACCGGAAAAACATCGACATTTCAGACGTTCCTCATGCAAGTAGACCTTGTATTCGAACTTTCCCCCAACACCTATGTTACCGATGATAAGAAAATCCTCTTCATGATATCCTGCATGAGTGGCAACGCCCTTGATCTAGTTTACCCCATTGCTGTTGATCCCAACCACGAATATCGCCAAAGTTTAGCTGTTTTTCGCGCTTTCCTTTCCAGCATTTACCGCGACACTGCCTATAAAGCCAAGATGGAGGCTAAATATAGCAGTTTGACACAAACAGGCTCTGCGCAAAGATTTGTCGAAGCCCTCGAGACCTGTTTTGCTGCCCTCAATATCCGAGACGATAGTGCCAAATGTTACAAGCTTTTCAATGGCCTCAACCTCCTTCTCCAAACCGCAGTTATTACCCAAGGAAGGAAATCGACATGGGTCGCACTACGCGAACAAGTTGTTAGCCTTGATCAACCCCTCTACCATATCGGACAACAACAACATACCGAAGACGGAAACAAGCGTTCTCGTAGTACCACGGATACCTCGTCCTCCTCCAACCAAACCAAGAAGCCCTACCAACCCTCGTCCTCGTCCCTTAAACCTCTTAGTAACCGCATTAGCAACCCCCCACCTTCTTCCGGCGACACCTCTAGTAGACCTACATCCTTTTTCCGCGCTCCTCTTTCTGATGAAGAGAAAAAACGTCGCAGAGACAATGGCCTTTGTGGATACTGCGGTACAAAGGGTCACTTTGCAGACTCCTGTCCTAACAAAAAACCTCCTCCTACAATTAATCAAATTTCGTTTTCCCCAGCATACCCAACCCCGTCGGAAAACCCCTCGTCTCAGCAACCGTAGAGGTAGTTGGCCTGAGACATGCAACCTTGACATCAACAACCTCTACTACCGCGTCTAACCTTATTACCCTACCGGCCAAAATCACGGATTCCTGTACCTCGGATATTAAATCAACTATAATTCCTGCTTTACCAGATTCAGGCGCTACTTTGAATTTCATTAATGAAACCATTGTACGTTTGATGAACCTTGAAACATTCCCCTGTCATCCTGTCAAAGTTACTGTCGCAGATGGGAGAGTTCTCTCACACTCCAATCGCGCAGTTACCCTCAAATATACCATTGCTGGTATCCCTCAAGAAGACACCTTCCTTGTCGCCCCTATTGGAGATCATTCCATCATCCTTGGCATGCCCTGGCTTGAACGAGTCAACCCCGCTATCAACTGGCGGTCCAAGGTGGTCTCCATTCCCTCCATTCCTTCCATTCCATCCTCGTCATCCTCGTCACCCCCGTTATCCTCGTCGTCCCCGATTTCAAACCCAATTATTTCCCAGACCCCTAAACCCAGTAAAATTGCACGTCAAAGCCGCAAACGCCAAAAGAAGCAGTCACGCCGACGTCAACCACCACAAAATCACCAACCCCAAAACCATCCAACCCCAACCTCGAATACCCCGTCTACCTCGAACCACCCAACCTCGAATACCTCGTCAACCCAGACCCATCCATCCTCGAATACCTCGAACAACCATGCATCTTCATTCCCAGATGTTACAGATGTGCCCTCTATCGGCATTACATCACGAATTTACCCTGGAGACATGGTCTACCTCGCCTTCTATTGTTCGGACACGCAAAAATTATCAGCTGTCTTCGACGACAACCCAGACAACCCAGACAACCTAGAACCTAGCGCTACCAACCTCGTACCCGAGATACCCGCAGAATATCGCGACCTAGCGGATGTATTCTCAGAAACCAAGGCGGATGAATTACCTCCGCATCGTGGTCCCCTGGATCATTCTATTCCCCTCGAAGAAGGCGCCAAGCCAAGCTACGGCCCTATCTACAATCTTTCTGAGATTGAGCTCCAAACCTTGAAACAATACATTGACACCCAGCTACCCAAAGGCTTTATTAGGCCTTCTACCTCACCTTATGGTGCCCCCGTCCTCTTTGTCAAGAAACCCCACGGCCGCGGACTACGCCTTTGTGTCGATTACCGCGCCCTCAACCGTAGTACAATTAACAATCGCTACCCTCTTCCCCAAGATCGATCTCCGTACCGCTTACAACCTTATCCGCATTGCCTTAGGCGATGAGTTCAAAACAGCTTTCCGTACTCGATTCGGCCACTTCGAGTATTGCGTCATGCCATTTGGCCTCACCAATGCCCCAGCAACCTTCCAATCCTACATTAACCAAGTCCTCCACGAATTCCTTGACGTATTCTGCACTGCCTACATGGACGATATCATGATCTACTCAGAAACCCTCGAAGAACATGTCGTGCATGTCAGAAAAGTCCTCCAGAAACTCCTCGATAATAAACTCTACGCGTCCCTTGAGAAATGCGAATTCCACAAGGATCAAATTAGCTTTCTCGGTTATATCATCTCCTCCAATGGCATAGCTATGGAACCAGATCGCGTCTCCAGCATTGTCGATTGGCCTATCCCTACCTCTATCCGCGATATCCAAATATTCCTCGGCTTCGCTAATTTTTACCGTCGCTTCATAGAAGGATATTCACGCACTACCTTAGCAATAACCAACCTACTACGAAAATCCTCGTCCCCGTTCGAATGGACACCTGCTGCGCAACAGGCATTCGATTATCTAAAAGACCTCTTTACCTCGGCACCTATCCTACGTCACTTTGACCCAGAACTCCCCATCCATATACATACGGACGCATCAGGCTTTGCCCTGTCCGGTATTATTTCCCAAGATTCCCATCCTGTCGCATTCTGGTCTCGCAAATATTCCCCGGCAGAATGTAACTATGACATCCACGATCAAGAACTCCTCGCAATTGTCTCCGTGTTTCAACATTGGCGACATTACCTCGAAGGCGCTAAGCATACAATTACCGTCTATACAGATCACAAAAACCTCGAAGTATTTATGACAACCAAGGTTCTCAACCGGCGCCAGGCGCGCTGGGCAGAACTCCTAGCTGGATATGACTTTGTCATGACAGCAATCCCCGGCACCAAGAACCCCGCAGACGGTCCATCCCGACGCCCAGACTATGCAGTAGACGTACCGCAGCCCTCTGGCACCATCCTGCCGTCCTCCGCTTTTAACCGCTCCTCGATTCCATCCTCGATTATATCCTCGATTGCGATTTTCGCTCCCCACCAAGACCTCCACCAACGAATCATTTCCGCGTTACCCCTAGACCCCTTAGCCACCATCCATCTCCAGAACCCTCAAAAACCTTGGACTACGTCTTCAGACGGTCTTCTCCTATACAACAACCTTATTTATATCCCTGAAACACTACGCTTAGACATCGTCAAAGCTCACCATGACACCCCCTTAGCTGGACACCCCGGCATCTACCGTACCCAAGAACTCCTATCCCGAAATTACTACTTCCCCAAACTTAGCAAGTATGTTAAGAACTATGTCCTATCCTGCGACCTCTGTTCCCGAGCAAAACCTTCGCGCCATCAACCTTACGGCGAATTATCCCCGATCCCAGTTCCCTCAGGTCCATGGAAAGGCATTACCTGCGATCATATTGTCGATCTACCATCCTCGAACGGATTCAACTGTATCCTTGTCTTCGTTGATCGTTTTACCAAGATGATGCACCTCGTACCTAGCCGCAAAACTGATACATCCCCGGACTTCGCGCAAATGTTTGTCAACAACGTCGTCCGTCACCACGGCCTCCCCGATTCCATTATTTCCGATCGCGGCACCCTCTTCACCTCCCAGTTCTGGACTGCCTTATCAAAATTACTCGGAGTCAAGCACCGCCTCTCCACTTCCTTCCATCCTCAAACAGACGGCCAGACAGAACGCCTAAACCAAACCATTGAACAATATCTACGAATCTTTTGCAATTATCAACAAGATGATTGGCACTCCCTCCTCCCTGTCGCAGAATTCGCGTACAACAACTCCTACCAATCCACGATCAAGACATCCCCGTTCTATGCCAACTACGGCTACCATCCTCGTTTCACCTTTTCCACTACCACGTCCTCCCCACTCGATGTCCCGGCTGCCAAGGAACTCGCAGATCAGCTTTCCGCGCTCCACGACGCCCTCGCAGAGAACATCAAAACCGCGCAAAATACCCAAGCCCGCTACTACGACTCCAAGCATCAACGAATGGAATTTTCTGTTGGAGATAAAGTTTGGTTATTATCTACGAACATTCATACCGAGCGACCCTCGAAAAAACTAGATTGGAAACGTCTAGGACCCTACACCATTTCCGAACGAATCGGATTGCAAGCCTACAAGCTACAACTTCCTAGTTCGATGAAAATTCACAATGTTTTCCATGTATCCCTCCTCGAACGTTATACCCCGTCTACTATCCCAAATCGGAAACAACTTCCGCCTCCCCCTGTCCATATTCCCACATCCGGCACCTGGTACGAAGTTCAAGAAATCCTCGATTCGTGCTATCGCCGCAGAACCCTCTACTACAAGATCCGTTGGAAAGGTTACGACATCTCGGAAGATTCTTGGCAACTTCACAGTAACGTCAATTCCCCTGAGCATGTCCGCAACTTCCATTCTCGACATCCTAGTAAACCTGGCCCCGCTCCTCATCCACCTCGAACCCAGATCACCACTCCTACCCCTACCCCCAAACCTCGTCGTTCCCGTCATTAACTTCACTTCGAATTACGCAATTATTTAATGCTTTATCTTATTCTATTCTCGAACTACATCTACCTAGTCCAGGCTCGGAGACCTCGCCCTTAGGAAGGGAGGTATTGTCAGGGTCGTGCACAGAATGGTCACGTCAGCACAAGGACCGTGCATCAAAACAAACCACGTCTTATATAAACAACCCGTAGCCGCACTATTTTAGCCTTAGCCTTTAACTCTGTATTTTACCTAGTCTATACCAATCTATAATCCTCGTATACCAAACCTTCGGCTGTTCCTCTCGATCTTCCTCGTCCTACTAATCCTATCCTACGATCCACGTCCCCCTTCTCACATTTTCACTCTCGTCAAAATACTTGTCATCGTT
>VBJK01000177.1 GCA_005879655.1 Chloroflexota bacterium
TGGGGTCTGGCACATAGTAAAATCCCTTTGGCTGGAGAGCTACACTCAGATGCAGATTCACTAATCCGGGTTGCACAACAGCGCGCAAATTTTCATAGTCAACCTCTAAAATGCGATTCATGCGCGTGAAGACAATAACAATACCTCCGTAAATAGGGATTGCTCCGCCGCTTAAACCAGTTCCTGCGCCGCGTGGAACCACGGGAACGTGATGGCGGGCAGCAATTTTCACAATCGAGGCAACCTCTTCTGTTGTTGCTGGCAGTACGACTATATCTGGCCTGCTGCGGTCAATGGATGCATCGTATTCGTAGAGCATTAGGTCATACGGTGAATGCAGGACGTGGCGTGCACCAAGCAAATTGTTTAATTCTTGTACAACTACAGCCTTGCGCTTCTCCGATAGACGTTCATACATTGGGGTCGTGGTGATCGGAGGAAGCTCAGTAATACTCATAAAAAGGAACCCTTCCTGGCTTGTCGTGGTGGCACAGTCGATCTTCAGTGCTGATTGGTCATTCTGTGATATGATACCATGCATTTACCACTATGTGAAGGATACAGAACTATGTACGTATAAAGAGATGACAAAACCAGAGTAATACAAGAGCTAACGAAACAGATAAAAGCGTTAATATGATATGCTTGGGTAAATCAACATTATTCGAGTTAGGCGCTGACGGCGATGGCACTAAGTTCGTACTATGATCAGCCAATGGTGTAAATGATGTTAATATGGATGTTGTGGGCATCTGTACATTTTTCCATGCAGGCTGTGTGCCAGATGCTAAATGAGTGGTCGTAGGGAGGAGAGTACCTTGTGCTTTTGTGCTGCTCCTTGTTGTGGCGGTGGCTGGAGGAGTAGATGTGCTAGTTGTCTTGGTGGCGGAGGACGTAACGGGCGTCTTGGTAGGCAGTGGTAGCAGGACGTTGGCAGTAGCGATACTTGGTGTAGTCGTGATTTGCCAGCTTGCGCTACCGTCTGGAATACGAGCATAGGATGTGTCAGGTGAGAGCAGCGGTACTGTCACCTCATCAACGACAATACCTGAGATGAGCAGGCGTAGATCGCGCGATGCGCTCGGTTGAAAGGGTTGAAGACGTTCTATTGGAAAAATGGCAAGAAAACTGTGTGGTGCTATCGCAGCCCCAAAGGGGAATAGGAATGCATTTGTGTTTGGACCACCATCAAGCTGAGTACGAGTGCTGTAGAGGTCAAATGCTTGATCTGGACTGGGATTATAGATCTCAAGCCAAGTATCGTTACTGGCTGTGGACTGCCCTGGTGGCTCTGAGCAGTTCCAGGTAGATTGTGGTGCTAGCAGAACCTCGTTGATAAACAAGGTGTGGTAGGATGTTGAAGGTTGCACGAGTGGGCCTGTCACTGCTGGAGGATTTGACGAAGCACAGCCATGATTAGTCCCTAAAGGAGTGAGCAGGGTGGTCGCACCTAGAAACAAGCTAATCATAGAAATCACCACGAAAGACCGCACGTAACCACCTCAAACTTTCCAATGATGAGTGACCACCCAGGCTGAAGACAGGCCAATAGAGCACTAGTAAGGTTCTATTGAGCATTTCCTCGTATTCGTTAAGAGAGGTATTTAAATGGTACTTGATTTCTTGCTGGAATTCTCTCGTTCACCATACGACGCAATGCCAGTATACTGCTTTCACCAATGGTAAAAGCAATAACTGAGCCGATAATAATGCCGCAGATGCCTCCGAGCGCAATACCTTCAAGGAACATGCGATTGCGAAAAAATGTCATCGACGCCACCTTTTCTGTAAAAGTTATTGTAAGTACACAACAGTCTTTGCTTCACTCCAAAGCCGTTCGAGTCGATAGTACTCCCGTTCCTTGGGTCCGAAGATATGCACAATAACGTCACCGAAATCCAAGAGAATCCAGCCCGTTTCGGCGGTCCCTTCGCGGTTAAATAACTTAACCCCTTGACGACGTAGCTGTTCATCGATGGTGCTGGCTATCGTCTGGATCTGCCTTGGATTATTGCCATTGCATATGACAAAATAATCGGCAATCGTTGTCACCTCTTGGATATCGAGTAATAAAATGTCAGACGCCTTTTTGTCAGATGCGATATCTACTATTGCCTTTGCTAACAGGGCCGGATCTGTTAAAACTCCCTCCACAATCGCTCCCTATAATTACATATTACTGATCGTACAAAATATGCGTACAACTATCGATGTGCTTAACCTCTTTGCTAAGCTGAGATGCTGGACCGATAAACGATATGGCAAATTTCTTCCTTGGAGAAAGCTTTGCCGTATGTTTATGATCGTTCGTAAGCACATTATAACATGACGGCTCAATTTCTGCCATATCTCTACTGTAATATTGGCATTTTAATGGCACATGGGGGCTGCTGCAATTTTTGCCACACCTTGCTGTGCAATAGTGCTGAGAAGTTCTGTCACCGTTTTGCCAGTGACTAGTTCTACTAACTCAGGTGCAATCTCTGCTAAGGGTATCAGGACAAATGCCCGTTCGTGCATACGTGGATGAGGTATGGTCAGGTGCTCTGCTTGTAGCTTTACGTCATCGTACAGCAGAATATCAATGTCTATCAGGCGCGGCCCATTGTGAAAGGTTGCTTGCCTACCAAGCGTTGCTTCTATGGCTTTGGCCTGCTGTAGTAGTTCTTGTGCGCAGAGTGAGGTCTGTCCCTGGCAAACGAGATTGAGAAAGCGTGGCTGTGCAAGGTAGCCAACGGGTTCGGTTTCGTATATGGAGGAGATGCGTGTTATAGCGACAAGCTCTTGTAGCTGCTGTAGTGCTGTGAGCAGGTTGCTATGGCGGTCTCCTAAGTTGGAGCCAAGGGCGAGATAAAAGATGTGTGTGGTCATTTTTGTTACCTCCTACCGAAAAGCCTACGTATAACGCTCAAAACCATAAGATAGACCCTACTGAAAAGTTTTGGCTCGGTGTGCTTTTTGCTAAGCGTCAACTTCGCTAAGTCCAGAGGGGCCATTTCACCATGCTTATTGGCTTGTTCCTGCTGTAACGCTTGGTGGTAGGCCAGAGCGAATGAGTTTGCCTGTTGGTAGCGCTCATCGGGATTCTTTGCCAGCGCTTGCAAAATCACTTGCTCAATGGCAGGTGGGACATTGCTATTAAGTTGGCATGGTGGTATGGGCTGAACTTGCAGATGCTTGAGAGAGACCGCCACTGGTGACTCGGCGGTGAAAGGGAGGGACCCGGTAAGCATCTGGTATAAAATGATGCCAAGTGAATAGATGTCGCTACATGCATCACTGACGCCATTTAATTGTTCGGGAGCCATGTATTCTGGTGTGCCGACCATGCTGGCCACGGGAGTCAATGAATCGCCTGCTATCTTGGCCTTGGCCAGACCGAAGTCGCTTAAATAAGCGTGGCCATCGGGTCGGAGCAGGATATTTGACGGTTTGACATCGCGGTGGACGACGCCATGATCGTGAGCATATTGCAAAGCCTCACTTAGTGACAGGCGCTCGTGCTTCAACAAGTAGTCTCGTAATGTCCCACCTTCTACATACGGCATGACCAGGTAATACCAGGGGCGCTGCTCACCAAAGTCATAAAGCGGTAGAATATGATCGTGGCAGAGAGTACCAACTGCTAACGCTTCTCGTTTGAAGCGTCGTACAAAAGGTTCATCACTGCCATAGAGTACTTTTACTGCAACTTGTCTTTTGACCTGCTGATCGTAAGCAAGGTAAATGTCGGACATGCCCCCTTGGGCGACATGGCGGCGTAGCTCGTAACGTCCTAGCGTCGAACCTTCTATTCCCTTCATCACTGCTAACTGCCTTCCAACATAGGTTCATCGTGCGCTTTCTACGCTACCTGTCTACTAAGATAGTTTGTGCAGCATCTCTCACCAGGCATATGCTACCGCTTTCTTAATGAAAGGTGATTGTGAGATAGTGCTCTAGCGATTTGTCCAATATTCTTCGAGATAAACGGTTTCTACTGGACGGATGCCATGCGTATATTTTTTCATCGCTTCATGCATAGCTTCCTTGCTATCAAAATTGATTGAGATCTGTGAGGCATACCGCTCTGAAGCCTCGATGCGTAGCGGTAACATCTCAGACATTTCTACCAAGCCTGGTTCGAGTTGCCCGCCTAGCTCTTTGAGACGAGTTTCGCGCGAGCCTTCCCGTAAGACGTATGGAAAATCCTCATAGAAATTGACCTTTGCGCCGCGTTGGGCCAGTTGATCTGCCGCTGAACAAACGATCTGGTGATCTACATGACGACCAATGGCCAGTGGTGCATACCAGACGGCATCGGGCAGGCGTCGTTGGAGTGCGAGCAGGTTCTCTGCTAGCTCCTTTTCAATCCACATATCCTGGAGGTGGACATTGCCGCCGATGAGCTGCTCATTGCGCGTATAGTATGCAGGATTGCCACGATAAATTGCATCGAGGTAGTCAAGCCAGAGGTAGTCGGCCTGTAAAAGGTCTAATGCAGTAGCATCTTCTTTGCGTCGGGCTTCTACCAGGCTAGTCACGCCAGGTGCGGGCTTCCATTGCATGCCTCTCTCAATCTGAGTGGCAAATGGGCTGAGCGTCAGAGCTGGCGATGGTATACCAGCAAAGACAGTAATAACCAGGGGTTGTAGACCACAACTGACCTGTACGCCAAGGGTTCCGCCACAAGAATAGACAACATCATCCAGATGTGGCGAGAGAAAGATATGTCTATGTTTTCTATTAATATCATCAAAGCTTGTGAGTTGCAACTGCTCATTCCTCCATCAGCTTAACGTTGCTATGAAAATACCTGCATTAGTATATACTACAATATGAGCTAGTGCAGAACCCAAAAACCCTTTGGGGAATGGGAGCATTTGGGGACACCCCAAACCCCGCCAGGGTGGCTTCGCCAAATGCCACCCCCAATCCCTACCACCTCTCGTGTTTCTGCACTAGGTTATGGATAATTAGGGTAAACGGATACCCTCCTCGGTATAATCTGCCAGCCCATCTTTTACCAATCCATTGATGATCTGTGTGAGCCAGGGCAGATCATCAGCGCAAAAATCTTGCTTGATCTGTGGTCCCAACGCATGAAGTTGCATACGTTGTTGCGGTGGCAGGGAGCGTAGCGTGTCCACGATACGGCCCCGGAAGTAGCGGTTCGTGCTAGTAAATGGTTGGCTGCGATACTTCGGCTTTTTCTCCGCTACTTTACGCAATTGTTTGAGCACTATACCCGATGGGAAGAGACTATATTGACTCATTTCAGCATAGGCACGACATGTCTCTTGTAGTGGACAATGCGTGCATTGTGGATTACTGCTTGTGCAGATAGTCGCTCCCATATCCATTAACGCCTGATTCCAATTGTAGGCTTCACCTTCCGGCAGAACTTTTTCAGCCAGCGCGAGCATTGCTGCATCGTTGATTTTTACTTCAGTTGGTTCTAATCCGATAAGGATACGGTAGAGGACACGGCGTATATTCGTGTCTACTGTCGCAACCTGTTTGCGATAAGCAAAACACGCGATGGCTCCAGCGGTATAACGTCCGACCCCTTTGAGGTTGAGTAGCTCATCGATGGTATCAGGAATATGCCCGTTGTATTCGGCGATAACTTGCCGGGCAATGGCCTGCAAGCGAACAGCTCGCATATTGTATCCCAGTGGTACCCATACCGCAATAACATCTGCTGTGGGTGCTGCTGCCAGCGCTACCAGAGTGGGAAATGTCGTCAAAAATTGCTGATACTTTGGCAATACACGATCAACTTGCGTTTGTTGCAGCATGATCTCCGATACAAGAATGGCATATGGATCGCTGGTGACGCGCCACGGCAGGTCGCGCTGTTCAGCTGCATACCATGTAAGGAGTTGGTTGTGTACGCGCATTACGAAATCGGGCGCAGGCTGGGAAAAAATAGGCGAGGACAGCGAAGGTTTACTCATGCGTCCTCAAGCTTTACTTGTTCTGGATGGTACTGCTTTTTTGCTGGCTAATCCGTTTTTGGCGGCTGCTTGCCTGGCTCTGTTGGCTTCACTACGCTCACGAGCCTGCAAAGAAAATACAGTATCTCCCCCCTCCATCCAACATTTTGCATCGGATGCAGGCAGATTTTCGCAGAGCACCCAATCATTGGCATCTTTGAGCACATGCCCCTTGACGCATTTTGCATACATGATATGGTCGTTTACTGCTGGGTCTTCAGGACTCATATTGCTCGCTGCAATTTTAGGTACAAAGAATCTACACCACGGCACGGTTATGGACCTTCCTTAATGCTGCATTGATAAGACCGTATAAAGATTATGAATAGACACGCCACCTGTTTCTTTCGATATACGGTTTATGGTGGTGGCTCTGACCAATTATAGCGCATTCTGGAGTTTTTAACCACTCGTGCTTTTTTCTGGGGTGGGCCACAGATTTTTGCGCTCGCCGCCAAGGCAAGCACAAGGGATTGCCCCTACAATGGTTACGATCGCGCTTGGCAGGCCGTTCCGTACCATTGTAGGGGCAATCCCTTGTGCTTGCCCTGGCAGCTACGTGGCCGCCATTTTCTGACTCACAATAACCAGCCGACGACTATCCATCGTCAGCGAGCTACCATCGAGTCCACCATAATAGGCCTGAGTTTGTAGGCCAGCGGCAGTGAGCATGTGTATTAGTTCGGTAAGGGTATAGATGCGCATGGATTGCTTGTATTCATTACGTTTCCCGTCGGGAAAAAGGATCGTCATCTGTACTTCATTGCGGCTAGTGGGCAAGTCGATGCGTCGTTCTTCTAACACAATCAGCCCATCGTTGTAATGAATAATACTATGAGGAGCGAAAGAGCGGATTACGCGTGTTTGCAGAACCGTGTCGAGCAGAAAAAAACCTTCTGGTTTTAATGCCTTGTGTACTTGTTGCAATACTTGCAGATCTTCTTCCTCGTCTTCAAGATAACCGAATGAGGTGAAAATGTTAATAACGGCGTCAAATGCTTCCTCAAATGGGATATTTTTCATATGGTTGCAGCGCCAGCGTATTTTGACGCCTTTGGCTTCTGCGTCTTCTTGGGCTAGTTGTAAGAATTTTTTACTGAGGTCCAGCCCGGTCATTTCATAGCCATGTTGAGCGAGAGGAATGGCATGTCTGCCATATCCGCAACAGAGATCGAGGATTGCGCTACCTGGAGGAAGTTGGAGCAGGGAAATAATATTGTCTACTTCCTTGTCTGTTCTTTCAGCAGGGAGGAATGGAGAATAGATACGTAAGTAGTCATCTCCAAAAAACGTTTCATACCAGGGAGTATCGCTCATGGCCTTTGCTCCTCCTATTGGGTGTAGTGTGCACTGTGGTGAAATTGTTATACGTACAAGTTCTATGCTCTTCTCGTAATGATCAACGTTGTACGCGTCATTTTTTGCTTTTCTCTGAGCGGAAACTTTCATAGCGGTAGTTGGATAGCAGTCAATGGTTATCCGAACCATTGCCATCGGTGCTATGATTCTTTCTGTAGCAGATATATCTAGGTAGCGTGAGCATATGATGGGTAATTACGGTACCTGTTCTCATATCGCGTACTAGAGAACGAGCATGAACAGTATAGCAGGAGGGTCAAGTTTGTTAGCAGAAGAGTTATCAGTAATTGATGCCGATGCGCCATTATGGGATGCTGTACGTCCCTTGCTGGCAGCTGCTTTGCAATTGGAGCAGAATGGTGATGCCTACTCGTGGCATGGTTGGCATAAACAACAGGTGTGCACATTTCTCGAAAGCCTCCCTTTGCACTGTACATTAGTGGTTGGCGTATGGGATACTATTTTGCATGAAGATGATAGTCGGGAGCGTGAGTTACTAGTACTGGGCTGTGTGTGTGAGGTTATGGGGGGCGAGCTACACTCGCTTCGCACATTTGAGGTGCTCACCGACGCAGCTCTTCCAGCGATAGAAGAGCTGGAAGCTGGTTTTGAGCATGCTCGTGAGATTATGCGTGCAGTCAAACATGCAGTGGCTCCAGTTGCCTGGGCACTATTTACGGACAAGGCAACCTGGGATACATGGCTCTTGGCGACGGCTGATGATGGTGGCGTTATAGACAAGGGAGCATTGTTAGCACAATTTGCTCGCCAGGGACGGTGTGTGCTCATGGGTAGCCAAACTATGCACCACCATCAATAGGGAATAAGAAGAACGTGGAAGAACAAATAAGACCTTTTGTTTGGAATCCGATCTTACGGCAACATCTGGTGAGTGCCCCGCATCGTATGCAGCGGCGCGAGGGTACCTCTCAATGTCCTTTTTGTGCTGATATTACGCAAGGGCGTGTCGCGCCAGATACACAGGTATGGTTACATCCAAATGACTTTCCGCCAGTGCAGCCACCTATCGGTGAGGCATATGTAGTTATTTATAGCCGTGACCATGATCGTACTTTTACTCAATTGACGATTGACGAGGTTTTTGCAGTCACCAGAGTATGGCGTGAACTGTATCTCGATTTGTCTACGCGTTATCCTGCAATCATGATCTTTGAGAATAGCGGTGCAGCCATCGGGCAGACGCAATATCATCCTCATGGTCAGGCTTATGGCGTCTCTGTCCTGCCGCCGGTGCTGGAGAGAAAATTGGAGACCGTTGTGGTGGAGGATGAAGCAGGGCGGGGCTGTCCATTTTGTCGTGTGCGTAGTGAACTGGACGGTAGTGAGTACCAGGTCGTAGCCAACGAGTCCTGGCAAGTATTTTTGCCACCTTATGTGCGCTATCCATACGAAACACATTTTTATCCGCGACGGCATGCAGCAAATCTCGCGCAGATGCAAGACCAGGAGCTACGAGATCTGGCAGCGCTTTTACTGCAAGTTATTAGCGCTTATAATGCCTTGTTTGATGGGGCGATGGCACCTATGCCCTATCTCTTAGGGCTACATCAGTTGGCCGATGAACGTTTCCATTTCCACATTGAGATATTAGCGATAGGGCGCGCCCCTGGCAAGCTCAAATTTGCAGCGTCAGCCGAGTCGATCTGGGGTCTATGGACCAATGATTCTTCTCCTGTGCAAAAAGCTCAGGAATTACGAACCGCGCTCGCAACGCAAGAGGCATGGTGAGCAGAATGAGTAGTGCTACCTTGCCCGTCCCAGTACTCGCTGCCGTCAAAAGTTTTCCTGAAGTTTTTCATGATGGTATTGTTTACGCTGGGCCTTTGGGGGTTGCCTGGGCACCTGGGCGAGTGAACCTGATTGGGGAACACACAGACTATAATGATGGGTTCGTGCTACCTCTGGCTGTAGATCGGGTAGTGGCGTTCGCTGGTCGTATGCGTAGCGACCAGCTGGTGCGTCTGTGGTCTGCTCATTTTCGAGTGTATGTTCAATTTCCTGTACAAGACTTACCTGACAATTTTGAGCAGTATAGGGAAGCGCTTCCCGTTTGGGCACGCTATGTGCTTGGCGTTGTTACTGAGTTACGGCGAGTGGGTATTGCTGTAGAAGGCTTTGATGCGGTTGTTGATGGAGATGTACCCTTGGGTGGAGGTATGAGTTCATCGGCGGCGTTAGAGGTGGCAAGCGCTCATGCCTGTGCCCTCTTTTCGCGTGGGCAGTTTACGCTTGGTCCTGTCGGCTCTACGCTCAGCTTGTATCCTTGATCAGGCCGCATCCTGTTTGGGACGACCGGGCAAGGCCATGCTATTAGATTGCCGTTCGTTGGCCTATCGCTATCTGGCATTTGCTGCTCCCGCTATTGCTATTGTCGTGATTGATAGTGGTGTGCGGCGTGAGCTGGCAACATCAGCTTACAATGAACGACAACAGCAATGTGCAGATGCTACGCGTATCCTTCGTGATCTGTTTATGCAATACCAGCCGCATAGCCAGCAAATATACGAAATCAAAGCTCTACGCGATATCACACAAGAGCAGTTTGCTCGTTACCAGCACTACCTTCCAGAGCTATTGCGTAAACGAGCGAGCTATATTCTTGCTGAAAATGCACGTGTTCTCACCGTTGCTCAGCTATTAGAGCGGGGAGATGTAGCAGCCGTGGGACCGTTGCTCTGGCTTGGGCATGCTGGCTTGCGGGATGAGTATCAGGTAAGCTGCGAAGAGTTGGACCTGCTAGTGGATATTGCTCGTCAGGTGCCGGGAGTGCTAGGAGGGCGTATGATGGGTGGGGGTTTTGGTGGTTGTACTATTAACCTGGTGCGTAGTGAAGCTATCAGTGCCCTGAGCCGGGCGGTTGCAGAGCAGTATCCAGCTCGGACAGGGCGTCAGGCCACCATCGCTCTCTGTCATGCGGCTGGTGGCCCTGGTTACGTAGTGGTAGAATAGGGGTTATTCCTGACTTCCCAGTCGAGGCGTATCAGGAATCGATGGGAAGAACGAAGTGGGCCGAGGCGTGTCAGGAATAGACGGGAAAGGTAGCTCTGTATCAGATGGCGCTGGCTTTACTGGCTCGCTTGACCCAAATTGCGGCAAGGCCGTATCAGTCAAGGCAGATGAGAGCTGTGAGTCAGGTTGAGCTGTTGGCTGAAGCATGCTCAGCATGGATGCTAACAACTGCTGATATCTGGTATAGGCTTCAGAGTGCTGTTCTGTTTGTTGTAGTGTTGCTGGTGCCGAGTCTTCTATGGTCTGTTGTGACGTTGGTCCAGCTTCATTTGGCACAGGGACATCCTGTTCCAGGCGAGTGAAAGGTGTCACGTTTTGATGTTCCTGGGGGGCTGCAAAGAGCGACCCAAGGAGAGACTCAAAAGTTGGGTCTGAAGACGAATCTTCAATTGGTACAGCTAATACTTTAGGAATAGAGTCAGTCAGTTCTACTTCATGGGTTGCAGTGATTGGTGAGGAAGTGCTTTCTGCTAGAGTGCCCTTCAGTGCTTCTGCAAACGCCAGCATAGATGGGTAGCGCTCCTCTGGATAGACGCTGAGTGCTCTGCGTATAGCATCTTCTTGCTCGATAGTGATCTGTGGGTTAAATCTGACGAGCGCAGGAATAGTCTCTGTGAGTTTCAATTGTTCTACTTCCTCAGGAGAACCCACGAAAGGGGGACGACCCGCCAGCCAGAAGTAAAGGATCACGGCCAGCGCATACTGATCACTTGCCATAGTTGCATGAAGGCCAAGCTGGTCTGGAGCAGCTGTAAGGGGCAAGAAGGCCAATTTGGGTTGTCCAAAGCGGCGTGTGAAGTGTGCGAGCCCGACATCGGCCAGTAAGAATGGCGCGAAGTGAGGATCATTTTCTGAATTAGCGCCGCGCAATGCCAGAATATTGGCCAGGGTTAGTCCACCATGCAAGTAGCTCTGATCATGGATATGCTGTAGCGTCTGGGCTAGCTGATAACTGTAATTGATGGCGTGTTCCACTTGCAGTGGGGGATTAAACCATAAACGTCCTTCGCTACCCAGCAATGAGCCAGCGCTGATGTAGCGGCGCGTAATATATAAATAGCCATTTGCCTCTCCATAATCAAGCATGTTCGCCAAGTATGGATGACTAATGGCGCTAATGCTTTGCATTTCACGGAGAAATTGGCGGTGGGCAGAATCTGAGAGTTTTGACCAAGGATGGATGAGCTTTAGTGTTACCTTGCGTTGCTCAATGATATCTTCTGCTTCATAGCTCTCGCCAGATACACCAGTACCTAATAAACGAAGTACACGATAACGCTCAAACCTTTGTCCTGCTGCCAAGCCTTGCATACTATACCTCGTATTTTTTTTCGTACCCTATTGTACAATTGTCTGCCATTGTAACACAATATCCGTTAGAGACATAGTTCGCCTACGGAGCGGCTATTGCTGAACTATAGGACAGAATGGCTACTTTGCTATCATCACTTGCATTGCAAGGCTCAACTATTTAGGCTTGTGCGAAAGGGCGCGCAGTCTTATCTCCGCATTCAGTGTGACAGCCGAAGTGGCAAATGCGTTACTCTGGATGTTGTGTTAGGTGTTGTTTGCTCTATAATGGACGGGGCGGTGTACTGGGATGTCCACAGGAGAGTCAGGCAAGCCTTGTACACTCATGTACTATTTTCTACTAATGGCGGGACGAATTTATGGATGTAAAAACACAGGCACAGCGTAGTACAGTGACAGAGCCAAAAGCGGCACAGAGCCGTCGCGGAGTATACCTCGATAGCGGGGTTATTCTCGTGATGTGTGCTCTTTTGCTTTGCGGCACCTTCTGGCAAATTTATACCTGGGATTGGGTATTTTTCACGGTGTATACAGATGTTGCCAGATATCAGTGTTATGCAATATCCTTCTGGCATGGTGTATCTGCCTTGCAGTCGTTGCCACCACATCAATGCGATAACGTGCTTCAACCAACTGTACAGTATTTACATACAGCTGATATTATACGTAAGATGCAGTATTATCATGTTCCTAGGATAATCGTTCAATTTGTTGCATCGCAATCGTCTACCATGCCATTACATGCGCTTCCGCGTGAGTATCCATTTTTAACTCTTATTCCTTTTACAATAAGTTTGCTTGGTCCGGTGGAGTGGTATGAGGTGATCTTCGCGCTATGGATGATAGCTGTGGCGATAGTCATCTATGGGGCACTAGTACGTTATAGATCGCGCAAAGCAGCGCTGGCATTCGCTATTTATCTAGTTGCCGGGAGCTGGGCCACAGCTCTTGCACGTTATGATCTGTTTCCCTCGGCGTTAACCTTCTTTGCGCTCCTCTGTGCAATCCATAAACGTTGGAGTTGGAGTTTTGTGCTACTGGCTCTGGCGACGCTAGCGAAGTTCTATCCTGCCGTCCTGATCTTCCCTTTCTTACTATCACAGCAAATGCAAGCGAGTGGGAAATGGTACGCGTGGCCTAGATGGCGACCACTAATCTTCTTCGCAGTTGTAGGTAGCCTATTCAAGTGGAGTCTGTGCAGGCATCATTAGTCTGGTTGTATGGCAAACTAACCCACCATGCACTACATTATGAGTTCACCTATGGCTCACTTAATCTCATTGAAACTTCATCGAAGCTGAGTCTATTGGGATCTCTGCTCTCTGTCGCAGGCCCTTTATATACTCTCTGGTTGCAGTGGCGTGGCAAAGTTGATCTAGCGACATCTTCCCTCTTGATTTTACTCATCGTCATGCTCACAGGGAAGGTCTTTAGTCCGCAGTACCTTATTTGGGTGGCTCCGATCGTTGCCTATGTAGGTGAGGCGCATATCAAGTGGTTACTTCCTTGGACGACTATTAGCCTGTTAACTACATTGATCTATCCATTCCTCTACGATCTACAGGATTTGCAGGATGCACCTTTCAATCGTGCCTTCTTTCCATCCACGATTCTACGCAATTTACTCTTCCTGGGTTTTGTCATCGCTATCCTGGTGTATAGTGCACGAAAAAATGTCGTGGTGCCGCTGGCTAATGACCGTAGTGATACGAAAGCAGCGCCTGTAGCTATAAGACGCTTATTCATACAAGCCAGCGATTCATAACGAAGATCAGACTCAGTGTAGCAAACAACGTTGGGAAAATGAGTAACAGTGCTTTATGCAACGTAGGGTGTGTGCTGCTGAGAGAGGCTAATGTGATGAATGCCGGGAACATCTCCAGTACAAAGCGTTGGTTCGACATCAACCAGTCGTGTAGTTCAGTGGCCGGGCTAAGTAAGATATAGAGCAGCAAAGTGCCTGCCCAGATGGTATAGCTGGTACGTAGTTTACGCCAACCCAGCACAGTTAGTAAGATGAAGCATAGCGTCGCGCTCAAATCCAGCAGTATATGTGCTTGACTGGCGGAGCCGAAAGGTTGGTTCCAGAAGAGTTCAAACAAACCATTCCATAGACCTTGCCAGGGCCAGGAGAGATGACGGTGCCAGTGTGCCTGCACAGCGACAAAGATAAGCGGGTTGCTGGTCATGTGCCAGCAGTAGAGGGCGTAGCAGGCCGTCCCTAGAGGTATAAGTGTAATTGAGAACGCACTACGCAAAAATATGCGTATCGAGAGGGTGATGTGCTCGCGTGCCACCCACAGTTCGTAGAGGTAGGGGAGCACGAGCAGTATGCCAGCGGAACGTGTGAGAGCTGCGCAGCAACCGAGCAGACCTGCTAACCACCAGCGCCGTCTGCGCAAAGCCAGAAATGTAGCGGTGGTGAAGAGGAGAAACAACGACTCGTTATACGCTGCGAAGAAGTAAAAAGCAGTAGGGAAGATGCACAGGTAGAGCAGTGTCCGGCGAGCCACCTCTTCGCCAGCGCTCTCAACGGCGAGCTGGTAGAGAAGCAACATAGTTCCTAACAGGGCCATGTTGCTGAGGATCATACCAACTGCTTGGTAGCTCCAGCTCCCCAATATGTGGGCAATAATGCTGATCAGTAAGGGGAATAATGGGAAGAAGGCGAAGTCATAGGGTGGAGTATAGCCGTATTGCGCAATACGTACGTAGTTTGCGGCATCCCAGTGATTCCAGGTACTGAAGAATGTTGCGTCTACCGGGGCACTTGAGTATTGAGCAGCGGTAAGTAGGATATAGCCGAAGTACGTGACAATGACTGGCAAGAGACGAGTGAGCAGAAACAGCCAGAGAATCTCACGGACAGGTGCACGTTTCATTATTGATCCCATCTGCTAGAGGATGCTGGCGGGATGCATGAATCCCACCGGACAAGCGTCGTGGAAATTGTAGTAAGGGGACAAAGTTCTGTCAAGCTAAGAGCGTATAAAAGGGAAGCATTTATCCAGAAAAAACATGTAGGTTTCTTCAGATTGATGCCTACATGTTTTTCTTGGAATCGATTACCATGGTTCTATCCAGGTTGGGCTGTCTATCGTTTCAAACGCATTCGCGCAGAGCCGCACTGCCGTTGATACTACGTAACTTCATAAGAGCTACCACTTCGAGTTGACGTACACGTTCGCGTGAGATGCCAAGTTCTTTCCCTACTTCGAGTAAGGTACGGCTGCGGCCATCGCCGATACCATAGCGTAGAGTAATTACAGAGCGTTCACGTGGGGTAAGTAGTGCCAGGGCGCGGTGAAGTTCTTCGCCCAACAGATGCTGAGATGCAGTATCGGAAGGGGTAGGAGTAGTACTATCCTCCAGGGTATCAGCCAGCGAATAACGTGCATCCTCATCTACAGGCGCATCAAGCGAAACTGGTTGCTCAATCACACCGAGCAAGTCAACGACCTCATTCACATCGAACTTGCAAGCAGCAGCTATCTGTTCGGGCAGAGGATCAAGGCCATTCTCTTGCGAAAGTTGTGCTGCAATACGGCGTACCTTACGTAGGCGAGTAGCTACATGCTCAGGCAGGTGGATCAGGCGTGATTGTTCCCCGGCGGCACGGCTGACGGCTTGGCGAATCCACCAAGTGGCATAAGTGCCAAAGTGGCAACCGCGCTGATAGTCAAATTTCTCAGCGGCACGCATTAACCCCAAGTTGCCTTCCTGTATGAGGTCAATAAGTGGAACACCCGTGCTGGTGTAGCGGCGGGCAATAGCAATGACAAGGCGTAAATTTGACTCTATCAGTTTGCGACGTGCCAGATCATCCCCAGCTGCGGCACGCTGTGCTAGATCGATCTCCTCAGCGTGGGTAAGCAATCCCAGCCCACGAATATCGCGCAGGTAACTCTGAAAAGCATCTTCAGCGCCTGTGGCTTGTTTAGTATGTGATGCACCAGCGCGAGGCACACGGCCCGATGCACCGGTTAAAACCTCCTCTTCCTCATCATCAACGAGGTAGGTCTCGGCTTCGTCAAGGGTAGCCTCTATGTCACCTAGAGCTTCTGTTATGCGTTCTGGCTTGGTTGTGGTGGGCGGGCTGTCCAGATCGAGATCTAGATCTGCCAGTGTCTCAGAAAACCCGTTTATCGAATCTGTCACTAGTATAGGGCGGTGGTTATCACTCACAGGATTAACAATCGCCATTATTCCACGCTCCCTTCAGGAAACTTACCGACAAAATCAGCATCGGTGGGCTCATTCGCAACACGCCTGAGCCGAGAACCACTGCAATCCAAAATAAGAATACTTGCTTTTTTTCTTTATACCTATGTATAAAACGTACATAGATACAAAAATGTATTTATGCGGATGAGTTTAATTTTAATAATCTCTACCTTTACGAAAATAAATCTCACTCCTTTCTGCTAATTCCACTGTATATAGTATAATTAATACATCTTTAGCAAAAAGTCAATCTTTTATTCGGGAATGGCAAAAGATAAGCAATGTTACTTCCCTCTCGACTCGCTTTATACTTCGTGGTACAATCCACACGATACCCAAGTAGGTTGTGAGGAGCCACACAGTATGTCACGAAAAAAAGAAATTGAGACAACACTTTCTCAAGAAGAGATACAACAGGTACAGCAGCAGCTTGTACAATATATCCGACTCGCACAAACATTGCATGCTAGCGCCACTCAGGAGGAGGTAGAGTCTGCACTCGCTCCGCTCAATACCCTTTCGGAAAAGATCCAACTGGCTCTACTCAAAGCGCTGGTGAAAGAGAATACCCAGGAAGCCGCTGATATTTTAGTTGCTGTAAATGTATTTAGTACAAGTAAAGAGGTACGTAAGGAAGCCCGCCGCTCTCTGATTCGCTTGGAAGCAACGAAGGTATACCCACAATGGACTCCTCCCAGCACGCAGGTCTCTGCTCTTGGGGTCAAGATTGCTCATCCCCCGCGCTTTTGGAGGGGCTGTGTTACGCAAGCTCGTGAACAAGGCGAAGTAACGGTTCTCTTAACGTGGGAGCAGGGCTATGACTATGAAGATGTGCGTGCCCTTATGTTCGTGTTAAACTACTGGCGCGATGGGGTCAAAGATACCTGGATCGAAATCGTGGGCAAGCGGCGTGCAAACGAGCTTAGCGAGGAGTTTCATAGCAGATTCGCTGATGTGGCTGTTGTAGATTGTACGTTGGCAGAGGGGAAACGTCTCCTAGAGGAGGCGCTCTCCGTTAATGCTTGGCGTGGTACAACGCCGCATAAAGACTATCAATCCCATCTGCCAATCATCGACGGTTTGATCTTGCGGGCTACTGAACTGGGAGAGGATCATGGCCAGTCCTTCATTGATCCTCAATTGACCCCAGAAGAGACCACAGCTAACTTCATTGGGGCTTGGTCACTAGGTGACTACGGACTTACCTATGATCTCTTAAGCCGCGATAACGCTCTTACAGAAGGATTGTCGCGTGATGAATGGATTGCACGCCACCGCGCATGGGCCGATGAAGGGCAACCAGCTCGCGTCGAACTGGATTTCATACGCGAACGTGAACCACGGCAAAGTGCACTCTGGCTACCTACGACGGTCAGCAATCGCGCATCCTCACGCAAAGATATTGAGGCTGGCTGGTCCGTTGAGCTGACTGATACGCCCCTCGGCGGAACTTTGCGCGAGATGCCGATGGGGACCGCTGTCAATAAAGAGACGGGACGCCATTGGTTCTGGACAAGTTACATCCTGGTTCAAGAACAGGAGCAGTGGCGGATGCAGCGTTTTACCGATGAAGGTGCAAGTGTACAGGGGCTAGCTATCCCGGAGCTACAGCAACGCATTCAAAACTACACGCAAGATATAGAACAAAATGCCCAAAAATATAACAAGGATGTCCAACTATTTTTGGCTGAAGTGCCCTGGCGTCTTGTACAGATGCTTCATTACTCTGACGCATTGATTGCCCATTTGCCTTTGGATCGTAAGGTCTGTGAAGATGCGTACAATTTTTCTGTCATGTTAGGCAATCCAGAACGTACCATGGTCTATCTGGAACGCATGGCAGACCGCTTCCTAGAATATCGTGCCGACACCTTGCGCAGACTTGGTGCCACGCAGATCACCTATGCCTACAGTGAGCGTGCACAGCATATGCCCGACCGACACAAGCGCTTCTTAGCATTGGGTGAAGAGACGCTACGTGCAGCTATTGCTCTGGATAATGCCCCTACCAGTTATATATTGCTGGCTGAGTTATACCTGAGTATGCAGCGCAACGACGAGGCAGAAGTCGAACTGCAAAAAGCTCTGACATTGCAGCCTGGTCCAACTGATGAAGCAAGTATTGAGGCTGGCCTTGGGAATGTGGCTATGCGTGGTGAGCGCTTAGAGGAGGCACTACCTCACTTTCAACGCGCGGTAGCCCTTGATGCAGCATATCCGGGTATCTGGTTTAATATAGGTTTCGCGCATCGTCTACTGGGGCGCTTTGAAGATGCAGAAGCTGCCTATCAGCGTGCACTTCAGCTTGACCAGGAGGATATTCGGGTCTATGCTGAACTCATCGCGATCAACATGAATCGTGGTGATAAACAGACCGCCCGTCGTCTAGCAGAGCAAGGTGTACAAGCCAATCCCGAAGCTGCTGAGCTGCATGCGCTCCTGGCTTCGGTGCTGTTTGAAATGGGCGAGCAACTCAATGCTCTACGCGCATTGGAAAAAGCGGAGTCCATCGATCCAGAAGTAGAGATGGTTCGACATGTACGGCAATATATACGAACAGCTGGTAAAAAGCGCTAACTATCATGCGCCTGCATAATAGCGCTTCTATAAGGGAGTTATGAAGACAATTTCGCAAAAACTGCCGATGGTAGGACCGCATTAACGAGGAGAATTGCAATGAAACCTTTTGCCAATACACCGGGGGATGATGCTAATAGTATCTTCAACGAAGCCATGTCCCTCTTTGATAAGCTTTTTGCTGCTCAAGAACTAGAACCAGTTGTCTACGATTTCTTGGAAGCATGGTGGGATGGTGATTATGAGAATGCTTATGATTTACTCTCTAGCGACAGTCCTCTGCGCAATGGTCTGGCGCGCGATGAGTGGGTAGCGTTACGTCAACGTTGGCATGAAGAAGCCCAGCCTGAAAATGGGCGGGCACCTCATATACGAGAACTTGACGAGGACATTGAGGATGAGCTGGATGATGATGAGGAGAAGGAGGATGACGATCTCAACAGTCCTGAAGATGGGAATGAAAAGGAAGAAGAGGATGATGAGGACGAGTCATTCGTTGTCGAGGCATACTGGTCATTAGAATGTAAAGAGACACCCTTGGATAGCCAGCTCAAAGAATTGCCAAAAGCCACCGCTATCTTTCCCGATACGGGACGCCATTGGTTCTGGGTCAATTATACTCTCATCGATCAAGACGATGAGTGGCGTATCCACGACATGAGTGATGAAGGCGCTAAAACCTTAGCGCTCTCACCAGACGAAATACGAGAGCGTTTGTACGAGATTGAGCAGCATCTCAAGGAACAAGACGAAGAACTAGAAAAAGAACACAAGGAACAAGACGAAGAACTAGAAAAAGAACACAAGGAACAAGACGAAGAACTAGAAAAAGAACACGAGGAACTGACTGTTAAGGAGGAGGAGGACGAAGAAGACGAGGAAGAGGAATTAGAGGACGAGGAAGATGAATATGATGAACTCGCCCTGGCTCAATCTCTTGGCTTGATAGAAGAGGTTGTGAGCGTTTCTGCACGCACCATGCATTACTGTGATGTCTTGATTGCTCAGGAGCCGCAAAAAGATGCCGCTGTCTATGACCGGGCATATAATCAGGCGAAGTCAATACAGGACCACGAACGAGCAATGTTGTACTTACAGGGCAAAGCCGACAACTTCCCCGAAGCGCGTGGAGATTGCTTACGTGCATTAGGTATTGTTAGTCTGAGTCTTGCTGAGACGTATGAAGAAGAGGATGATGCTCTACAAAAAGAACATTTTCTTGCTCGTGCAGAAAAAGCCGTACGTGACGCCATTGCTGCTGATAATGCTCCATTAGGCTATCTGGAACTGGCCGAGGTCTTTATGAAGCAGCAGAAGCCAGCCGAAGAAGCGGAGGCATTGCTCCACCAGGCACAAACGCTATCCCCCAGTAGCCAGGAGGCGGTGCTGATCGAGGCAAGTCTGGCTGCTATTGCAAAGAGACGTGGCGACACAGAAGGTGCGCTCCAGCACTATATGCGTATCACTCAGACTACCCCTGATTAGAAAGTTTGCGTTATAGTATTGAGGTCGAGCCGGAAGAAGTCGATGCCTATGTTGGTCTGGCCAACATCTATATGACGGTCCAGCACGATTTTAAAAAGGCGAAGAATATCCTGGAGCAAGGTCTGGAGGTGGATGACGAATCGCCAGACCTGCTGGTGGCCTTTACGCTGCTCTATATGGGGCAGAAAGACTTCCACACAGCACAGGATTATCTGGAAGAGGCGGAAGAGGTTGCCCCTGATCTCGATATTGTGCGCGAGACGCGTGCAAAATTTAATCTTGCCAGAACGGAGCACCAGCGCCAGGCCAAAGCCAAAGGGGAACAGCGCAAAGGGAATAAAGGGAAACCTCGCAAAAAAAGATGATCGGACAAGAACGACTTATTGCTTATCACACTGTCACCCTGGGAGCACTGACACGTGAAGGAGATGCATTAGCGGAAGTTATCCAACAGGATGCGGAGGGAGAGCAGCAGAAACTCTCACTCCGTGTCCCGGCAGGCTTACCAGGAGAACGTGTCACCATTGCCGTCGAAGCTCCACCAGTGCCGCGTCCAGGGCGGCGCAGTCGTCGCTGGAAACCACGGCCACCACGCGTCTGGATTACTGAAATTCATGAGCCTTCGCCATTGCGTACGGCGGCTTCTTGTCCAGTCTTTGGGACCTGTGGAGGTTGCCAACTGCAACATATGCAGTACACAGCACAACTGGAGTGGAAACGTGCGGTGGTGAGGGACATATTGCGCGATAGCGGAGGGTTCACTGATCCACCGCTATTGCCTACTGTCCCCTGTGATGATCCCTGGCATTACCGCAACCATATGCGTTTCTCTGTCAATCGCAGTGGACAAGCGGGATTAACCGCCAGAGGAACGCATCGTGTATTGCCACTAACGAACTGTCCTATTGCCCACGAGCAGATCAATCGTACTCTGGCGATCCTCAGCCAGCATGTCAATCCGCAGCCGCAAGTGCTGGTACGCTATGGCACCGCGACGAACCAGCTACTGCTTCAGCCCCAGCAAGCGACAGATGTTGCTCAACAATTGACCGATGCTGGTCTTGAACTGCATACAGAGACAATGGATGAGATGTTAGCGGGCGAAACATTTCGTATCCGTCCCAGTTCATTTTTCCAGACAAATACAGCTCAGGCAGAGAAAATGGCTCAGATGGTGTTAAGCGGTCTCTTGCAAGGCAACCAGCAGGCCAGCTCGCTCACCGTTGTTGATGCGTATTGTGGGGTGGGAACCTTTGCGCTACTGCTGGCTCGCCATGTAGGGAAAGTGATCGCCATTGAGGAGTCAGCCAGCGCGGTCAAAGATGCCCAATGGAATCTGCGCGACATCGACAACGCAGAAATTGTCAAGGGGAAAGTAGAGGATATGCTACCAACTCTGGCTGCACGCATCGACGGCTTCGTCATCGATCCTCCGCGCGCAGGCTGTCAGCAGGCGGTACTGGATGCACTGATCCAACATCCAGTAGCAAAGATCGTGTATGTTTCTTGTGATCCATCGACGTTGGCGCGTGACCTCAAGTTGCTCTGCCATCTGCAACCTGCTTACGATTTATGTTCAGTCCAGCCACTCGATATGTTTCCTCAAACGGCCCATATCGAATGTGTAGCGGTCCTACAACGCAAGGAAATCGACTCTTGATGAGCCATCTTTTGCCATTGATCCTGGCTTCCGCTTCGCCGCGACGCAGGCAGATCATTACCGCGCTCGGTCTGCCTGTCACCTCTTGTATTGCGCCTACCGACGAGGATGCCGCACAACAACACTACCAGGGACCAATTGAGGGGCTGGCTCAGTGGACAGCTGCACATAAAGCACTGATGACGCTTACACTACCAGAGCTTGCCAACCACTTGATCATTACCGCAGATACGACGGTCTTACTCGATGACCAGATCCTTGGCAAGCCACGGGATAAGGAGCACGCACGAGCATTACTCCTCACTTTACGTGGGCGCTGGCATCGTGTCGTGACTGGCGTTGTGGTCTGCGCACTCGTCAATGGTCAATTACGTATGCACGGCGCTAGCTGCACGACGCCCGTATTGATGCGCTCCTATAGTGAGGAAGAGATTACTGCGTATATCGATAGTGGTGATCCAATGGATAAAGCTGGAGCTTATGGGATTCAACATGCGCATTTTCAGCCAACGGAGCGCATCAATGGTTGCTACTTGAATGTAGTGGGATTACCGCTGTGTACGCTGACAGAACTGCTAGCTTGCTTTGACGTTTATCCTGCCACAACAGGTTGTAAGGGAACGGCTTGCCCATGGTCAGAGCACTGTCAGAGATAGCTGCCTATTATGCTGGAATAGACATGGTTGTCAACAATCTGGTAGCGCTAACAGCAAACAAAGCTGGTTTCGTACCAGTACTTGTTAACGGGCGTACAGTGAAGAGCATCAACCAGTGGTATAATAAGCGGAACAAACCCTAGAATGTCGAGGTCGTCTCAGTAGGATATGTCTTTTGTAATAGCTCAAAATGCGCAAGTTTGGATGGGGAGTGTCATGGACCCAGCCATCAAAATCTCACTGATTATATTAACTCTTGTCGTGGCGCTAGTTATGGGCCTTTTTTTACGGCGTAAACTAGTAGGTCGCCTGAAGCGTACTATACTGGACAAGTGGGTTGTACAAACGCTGGGTGTACTCATCGTCGTTCCCACGCTGATTATAGCGGCGATTCTCATACCAATCATTTATATCTGGGATGCTCACCAAATCTGGTTGTGGTGGTATAGCGTTAAGGATACCCCCTTCATAATTAATCTGCCTAATCTACTAGGGAACTTGATTCAAACGGCTCTCTTGGTCGCACTTGGCCTGGGTATTGCTCGTACAGCGAAAAAAATCACCATGAGCCAGTTAAGTGAGCGTATCGATAGCAATATACGTATGCTCTTTGGGCGTATCTTCTATTTCTTGATTCTTGCGCTTGCCACTTTCTGGATACTTTCCATCTGGCAGATCCAGGTAGGGGTGCCGGTTGCTGCGCTGAGTATTGTCACCGTGGCCATCACATTCGCCGTTCAAGATATCTTGAAAGACCTGGTGGCGGGCTTCTATATTTTGGTTGAGCGCCCGTTCTACATTGGTGATATGATCACTATCGCAACATATACAGGAACGGTAGAACATGTGCAGTTGCGGGCAACCAAACTGCGCATAGTCAGTGGAGAAGAAGTACGCGTGCCTAACTCTCTGGTCTTTACAGGTATAGTGATCAATAACTCTTACTATCCCGATCGACGCGCCGCCATTGCCGTATGTGTTGCCGACGAGGACTTCTCGAAGGAAGAGACCATGGGCCAGATTCTGCAAACAGTGAAAAATATCGAAGGGGTGCAACCCAAACCAGAGCCGGAGGTATTCCTGAGTAGTTGTGCAGAGCAAAAGATAACGTTAACTGTGCGTTTCTGGATTGCCAGCAATCAGCCAGCCATCGTTTCTGACGTTATGCATACGCTGTATACAGCATTGCCTAAAGCAAGTATTGCGGTCAAGGAGTTTAGTGGAAGTGCATAGGCTAACAGTACTGGACTGTTCCTTAGAGGAGAGTACGTGCGTTGGAAGAGTATAAGGTATCGCAGAAAGTACGCTCATTGCGCCATGTTGGTTTGATTGGAGGGACCTTTGACCCTATCCATTATGGGCATCTAGTGATCGCGGAAGAGGTACGCGCCACACTCAATCTCTCCAAGATGGTCTTTATTCCAGCTGGGGAACCACCCCATAAGCCGGACAGGAAGGTGACAGCGGCCCACCATCGGCTAGAGATGTTGCGCTTAGCCATCGCATCTAATCCACACTTCTCCTATTCACGTGTGGAGCTGGATCGCCCTGGACCCTCATACCTCGTCAAAACCTTACAGCTCTTGCATGAGCAGTGGGATACTGATACGGTACAGACTGCACCCTACTTTCTCATAGGATGGGATAGTCTGGAGGAATTGCATACTTGGTATAATCCGTTGGGTATCCTGGCGCAGCTGGCTCATCTGGTGGCCGTGAGCCGTCCTGGATACACGGAGGACACTGAGTATCTTAAAAAACTGGAACAACGTTTACCAGGTATTACGGGACTCTTGTTGGTTGTGCAGGCACCACAACTGGCAATCTCATCGACTGATTTGCGTCACAGAGTGGCGCAGGGGAGACCAATTAAATATCAAACTCCAGAGGTGGTTGAGCAGTATATAAAAGGGCACGAGTTGTATCGCTCATAGAGCAAAGCAAGGGAGAGATATGGAGCCACTACACTTTGAAATAGGAGACCGTTTACGTCTGCGTAAACCACATCCTTGTGGCAACTTTGACTGGGAAGTGGTACGCTTAGGTGCAGATATTGGTCTGCGTTGTGAGAAATGCGGACGGCGTGTTCTGCTTCCTCGCTCGGAGGTCGAACGCCGTACTAAGCAGACGTTACCACGTCGTGAGCAAGCCGACGATGGTTATGAGGAATAGTATAGAAAGTTGCACATTTAGCAGTGACTCCTGCGGTGACTCTCTATTAAAGAAAGGACAACACCAATTAGCAGAACTAAGGAATGCGGACTATGGCATTAGCCACGCGTAGCGACGGCTTCCTGACGCTACTCAAAAAGAAAAACTTTTTACGCATCTGGCTGGCTCAACTTATTTCCATGACGAGCTTCAACGCTGCCAATTATGCTTTACTCGTCCTCATAGAGAATATCACCCACTCAACAACATTAGTAGGACTTGCTATCATCAGCTTCAGCTTACCAGCCATACTTTTTGGTGCTCCGGCGGGCGTCTTTGTCGATCGCATGAACAAACGGCGTGTCCTATGGGCTAGCAACTGTTTCCGTGCCCTTGCCACGCTCTTGTTTGTGCTCTTTCTGCTCTTTGACCGCAAGCTGCTTCTTCCTATCTACTTACTGACCTTTATTATCTCAACCATTGGACAATTTTTTACTCCGGCGGAAGGGGCTGCCATCCCTATGCTGGTCAGCGAAGATGAATTGATGCCTGCCTTATCGCTCTTTAATATTACCTTCATGCTTGCTCAAGCATTGGGCTTCATCTTGCTGGCACCAATTGCCTTAGCCTTGCTTCCTACAATCAGTATTGCTAGTGTCATGATTGATGCAGTTGCTCAGCTTAATATCATAATTGCTCTGCTCTATCTGCTTTGTGCGGGCTTGATCGTCTTGATGCCATCTGATACGTTCGTGCAGAAATCGCCAGCTCGGCGCAGGACTGGCCCAGTGACGACAGAAACATTGGGGGTCATGAGCAATGTGTGGAGTGAAATTTACCAGGGCTGGAGCTTTGTACGGAGCAACAAACCGCTCTTCTTAGCGGTGATTGAACTCTCGTTTGCGGGTGTGCTCTTATTAGTGATTGGGCAGCTAGCGACACCCATTGTGACGCATTTGTTAAGATTGCCCGCCAATGCCATGGCGTTTGTGTTTGCGCCAGCTGGTATCGGCCTGGTCTTAGGCTCAGTGCTCATGCCCGGCATCATAGAGCGTTTAGGCAAGTCTTATGCGACCATGCTTGGTATCGCACTCTTAACTCTTGCCACCATGCTCTTACCCTTAACTACGCTATTAGCTCAACTGCTGAACCCCAAAGGGTGGAATCACAATCCGCTTTTGCTCATCGGCATGGCATGTCTGATGTTTATTGCTGGCTTTGCCCTAGATTTCATCAATATCCCAGCGCAAACAGCTATGCAGGAACTGACACCGGATTGGATTAAAGGGCGTGTGTTGGCCTTGCAAATGGTTCTTTACAATGCCTGCTCGATCCCCATCATCATCTTTATTGGAGCGGTTGCGGACCTCTTTGGTCTGGATCGTGTGCTCTATCTATTGTCAATTTCAGAATTGGCCTTTGGCATTTGGGGAATATATTATGAGCGCAAGCATGGTATAGGAATCCATCCAGCAGAAATGCAAAAACAACAAGATGAGAAGGAATCAGACAAAATTACATCATAAACGCGTTTATCAGTATTGACTGAAACGTAGATTAGCGTTTACAATAGATGTAAACAAAAGTCATGTAGTAGAGAGCACAGAATTTCTATGTACTCAGATACAAAAATTATGGCACAGATTGCGCCTTATCAACCCTTCCTTATTATTGGTGCTGTGTTCGTGCTCTTCATCTTGCTGCGTGCCACACGTCGAGGGCTACGACAACGCGTCAATGAAATTGGCTATTGGTTCATGGGTGAGGAGCATGGCTGGAAAATCTGGTTCTGGCTCAATGCCCCAGGAGTGATCTTGCACGAACTAAGCCATGCCATAGCGATACTCCTGTTTTTCCCCTTTGGTTTTCGTATCACCAACATTTCTTTTTTCCATATAAAACCGAATGTGCAGCGAGATACAAGAGGTCGCCGTATTCAGAACGTTGGCCGCCAGTCGTTGCAACTCGGTGAAGTAGAATATAAGCGTCCAAAAGATACGATTATGAGTAAGATTGGGGATGGCTTTAGTGGTATTGCACCCCTCTTTGGCGGCATCGCTATCTTTGCTCTGCTCTACTGGGCTGGGACTGGCTATAATCTCTGGGATCTGCCATTCGACGCCCAGCTCCACATCCAGCTGCTACGTCCCGGCTGGCCCTGGTGGACCTTGATCTTTGTCCCTTACTTGATCCTGACTGTCACCTCAGAACTGTGGCCCAGTCGTCAGGATTGGCGTGGTGCTCGCTGGCTTGTTGGCGTCGTCATAGCTATTATTGCATGTTTCGTCGTAGCTCTTTGGTATTTTCATCACTTAAATGATCTGCTCATTGTTAGTACATCTGCGGCCTCACATATCAATTTTGCCTTGCTGATCTTGCTTGGGCTAGACATCGTTTTTCTTATCATTGCGGAGTTGGTTGTGCGAGCGGCACGGCGCTAATCACGAATTTCGCATAGTAAAGAGGAACTTGTTAGACGAATTACACATTTTCATTCATTTCCACTCATTTATTGACCTGAAAATGTCCTAGAGCAAGAGATATATGCCTCAAAATATTCTCAATGAGAAAACATATTGCTCAATATATTCTCAAAAAAAGCATATATTCCTAAAAATTTCATCAGAACTTCGGGATATCTGTGCATATTGACTATAATATATGGCCTGATTTCTGGTAAATTGACGCTACTATGAGAGGCAGAAAGTGAATATACTTGCTAATACACATCACATCAATGTTGATGCCCCAATGTCGCGCGGAAGTAATGTAAATGAGCTTCGTTGACGATCTCCTCTTTCTTCGATGCTGAGTGATAGTTCTTGATTAGCTGTCTTGTTAGAAACAGCATGTCTAGTCATTCTCCTGTTAGGGAAGAACGTACTGACAGAAGAATGATATTGAAGATTGGTAAAAACAGATGGAAACAGTCGAGACAGTAGAACAGCAGTCCAGCCACAAAATCACAGTGATGCATCGTGGCTTTTTCTTGCAAGTGATCATCTTGTTTGCCGTCGGAGCAATTATCAGCTATGCATCCATCTTTTTTGGGGGAGCATCGGCAGGGAAATTTGATCCCAAGGCGATCAATGCAGGGGACACGGCATGGGTCCTCGCTGCTGCTGCTCTGGTGATGATTATGACGCCAGCGGTAGGCTTTTTCTACGGGGGCATGGTCACCAGCAAAAACGTGGTCAGCGTGATCAAACAATCCTTACTTATCCTTGGTATTGTCAGCATCCAATGGGTTGTGATTGGCTATAGCTTGGTCTTTGGCAAGGATCTTGGCGGAGTGATTGGTGGACTCAATTTCTTTGGACTCTTTGGTGTAGGCTACGCTCCGAATCCCGATTATGCAGGCACAATCCCACAACTGGCTTTTATGGTCTTCCAAGCCATGTTTGCTATTATCACTCCCGCCCTTATTATTGGATCGTTTGTTGAGCGTATTCGCTTCCGTGTTCTGGTGCTCTTTGTTATCTTATGGTCAACATTGGTGTATGATCCTATTGCCCATTGGGTTTGGGGCATGGGTGGATGGTTGCATAACCTGGGGGCATTGGACTTCGCTGGAGGGACCGTTGTCCATATCAGTGCAGGATTTGCTGGTCTAGCTGCTGCCATTGTTATCGGCAGACGGCGCTCATATCAGCAAGGTCAAGCTATTGCCTCGAATAACGTCCCGTTTGTATTATTGGGGGCAGCGTTGCTCTGGTTTGGCTGGTTTGGCTTTAACGCTGGCAGTGCATTATCTGCTTCTCCACTGGCAGTGAGCGCATTTGTCGTTACAAATACCGCTGCTGCTGCTTGCGCACTCACCTGGATGATATTGAGTTGGGCCGAATACAGGAAACCCAGCGCGATGGCGACAGCAACAGGAGCCGTGTGTGGATTAGTGGCGATTACCCCGGCTAGTGGTTTCGTTGGGCCAGTCGCAAGTATTGCTATCGGCATTATTGCAGGTATCGTGACCTATGTGATGCTGTTTTTCCGTAGTAAGCTCACGCGTATTGATGACACGCTTGATGTGTGGGCTGCTCATGGGATGGGTGGTCTCATTGGAGCTATCCTGACTGGATTCTTTGCTGAGAAGGCAATTAACAGTGCAGGCAATAACGGGTTACTCTTCGGCAATCCAGGGCAGTTGTGGACGCAGATTCTTGCGGTCGGCTCTACCTTGACCTATTCGTTTGTCGTCACCTTTATCTTACTGAAACTCCTGTCACCCTTGGGGCTTCGTGTTTCTGAGAAGGAGGAAGAAGAAGGGCTAGACTTGGCAGTGCATGGAGAAGAGGGTTATCGGTTGTAGGCTATATCAGTAGCTGATAATACCTGATGTGGCGTTTGTTCAACATGACT
>VBJK01000329.1 GCA_005879655.1 Chloroflexota bacterium
TAGTTCTCTAGGAAAGAAGGCGGGCAGATGCGCCCAGCGCCCACCCATCTTGACGTTTTCCATAAGCAGGGGTAATATGCCCAACAGACAGTAGACAGCAAGAAGGCGGCCCTCACCATAAGTCTGGAAAACTTGAGGCCGCCGCTTGTTGAGACTATTGTTATTCAGTTGTGTAATCTAGTATACAGAGACCGCCTAGCATATTGCAAGAGGGAGACATAAGCGCTAGCGATCAGTGCCATTCAGCACAGCCAGGAGCGACACCGAGGCCAGTACCGGCCCGAACTGGACAGCCAACCAGGAGCACCAACGACACGAAGCCGTGACACCGACAGCCCGTCACAACCGCAGCTCCAGGTTAAGAGCGTGACACCCAGCTCCCGGCCACACCTGCACAGCCGATCAGCACCAGCCATGAGCGCAGAGCCACTAGCTAGTTACACAGACGAAGGGAGGCACATAAACCCGCCAGCACAGAAGGAGAGCAGCAGGATAACCAACGATCTAACCATTGTAGAGAACTATTGAGATGAACGGCCAGGAGAAGGCCGCTACTCCGAAAAATCTTGCCAAGGATTTGAGCAGCGACCTTTTCCCATTCTCCAATGTGGGGACAATATGAGTATAACATACGCGCCAGAGTACCCGCAGCAAACAGACGGCGATCAGCCACAGGAGCCGATTAACCCGTTCACAGAGGAGCCACAAGTACAGATTTTCAATGAAACGATGGAGGAAAAGCATCGATATTCCCTTGAGGTCTGCCAGCTCCAAGACGACAAAGCAGCACTCATTGAGTTCATCATCGAGAAAGGACCAACCCAAGATGAAACAAAAGTCGAACAAACTCTCAGCCTACACCATAATCCAACAACAGCTCCAAGAGTGCAGACATCTCAGCCAGACACAAGACCAGCTCCTACAAGCAAAGGACAACCAGATCAACAACCAAGAGCAAATCATTCAGTCATCAAACAAGATCATCGAGAGCCAAGAGCGAATCATCAAAAACCAAGAACAACTCATAGAACATTACCACCAATTGTTCGAGAGATTCAAGCAAGACTTTCCCGAAACGTGGAAAACGATACAGAGAACAGAAGAGACGCACACCTAGCCCTCCACTCCATTAAAAGGCTAGTAAACCCAGCATTGCCGTCTTTGTCCGTCTTTGTCCATCAAGTAAGCTCAGCTTGTCCGTCTCTCACCCGTCTCTCTCCTGCCACAGTGTGTTACCACCACTCACAGGAGGTGACACCATGGCAGAACTAGCGCAAGACATGGCGGCAACCATCAAACCAGACTTCGATCAGATACCCGCAAGGTTACGAGCAGGCAAGCGCCATGTTGTCTGGAACCGAGAGCTACGCAAAGATGGCAAAATTGGCAAGCCGCCATTCATCGCCCGCGCTTTCCTCAGCAACGGCAACCTCTATCGCGCCAGCTCCACAAAGCAGAGGTCATGGTCAACCTTCCCCCAGGCACAAGCAGCATACAGAAGTGGCCAGTTTGCAGGCATCGGGCGCGTTCTGTGTGGCGATATTACTCTCGTTGATATCGACCACTGCATCAGGACCGTCGTCACCGAAGACGGCATCCAAGAGGAGATCCACCCAGCGGCACAAGAGATCATTGACCTGCTCTCTTCCTACACCGAGCGATCCCCCAGCGGCGACGGCATCCACATTTTCCTCGTGGGAGCCATACCAGAAGGCGCACCCAACCGCTACACCTACAAGGATATCGAAGTTGAGGTCTATAGCACCGAGCGCTACTCGACTCTCACCGGCCACCGCATTCCAGGCACGAAAGCCGATCTTAATACAGACACCAGCACCATTCCTACTTTTCTTGCTCATCTCGTCATCGTCGAGGATGAGAACACAGTGTGTGGTGGTGGTGGTACACCTTCGGCAATAACGAATGCCGATCCCCAAAGCGTAACGGCAAATGGCAACGAAATGGTGGGCGCAACGGTTTGCGCATCTGGTACCACCACGACGGCCCGCCTCGTTGCCCCGCAGGGTGAGCGGCAGAGAGCTGGACCAGTGAGTGAGGTAGATCTCCCCCCAGGTGATCAGCTCGTACTGGTGAAGGCGAGGCAGGCCCGCAACGGGCAGAACTTCATGGCATTATGGGAGGGAGGCGATCCGCACCGCCGAGGCAACACAAGCACGGCAGACTTTGATCTAGCCTTGCAACTGCTCTACTGGACGAACGATAATGCAGAGCAGGCTGAACGCCTCTTCCGTGCATCAGGCCGCTATCGCGCCGAGAAGACCGACCGCAAGGCCGACCGAGAGGGCCAGACGTATATTCAGCACACCATTGCCAAAGCTCTACGCAGACGCTATGGAGTCAAGGCGACCAAGCCGACGCCACAACCGCAGCAGGCTACGCCCAAGCCAGCACAACCAACGCCGCAGCGGGCACCAATTCACCAGGACAGGCGCATGACACACGCGCATCGCTGGACGCGGGCAACCGAGACGGAAGAGGAGCGCCAGGAGAAGCTACAGGCAACGGCCTTCGCTGTTGCACAGCAGATAGAACAGCATGTCAGGAGCGGGCAAAGCGGGCTCCTGCTTGTGGCCAACGTTGCCCCGGGAGTGGGCAAGTCTAGCACCGTTGCCCCGCTTGGCATACCGGGCACCGGCCTGAACCTCGCTTGGATAGCGGAGCGTCGAGACATGATGCTCAGCGTACCCGCCTTGCAATATTACAACCAGATCCAGCCGTGCACCAAGGCCAACTGTGAAGATCACCATCTGCACAACGCACTTGGAGAACGAGGGTACAATGCATGGGCCGTGCACAAGCAGCATGGGATGGGTTGCCACTATGTACAGCAGTTCGACAGCAGTACCAGTGCCGTCTATCAACTTGCGCATGTCCGCACTCGATATCCTGCTAACCATGCTGGTATCATTATAGATGAACTAGACATCACCAAGTGGCTACCAGAGCGAGAGATCAACATAGGCAGGCTATCGGCAGCCGCCCGCGCATACTCGACCGAGAGCACCGCTGATCTCTTGCTACGCACCGTCGCCGCCGTGATCACCGACGCCAGCCAAGCTAAGCACCAGCTCCACGGCCAAGCGCTCTTTGAGGCTCTGGACAAACGCAGTGGTGGCAAACTCGCCG
>VBJK01000330.1 GCA_005879655.1 Chloroflexota bacterium
CTAACTTGCGAGTGCTGTACCTTTGGGAAAACCAGTTGAGCAGCTTGCAAACGTTACGTCTTGACAGGAATCAGTTGAGAGAGGTGCCAGGAGGTTTGTGGTTGCTGATCGGCTTGCAAGTGCTTAGTCTGGAGGAGCAGGGCTCGCTGGTAGTGCAAGAGGTGAAGCATATCATTTTGCACGCTGATCGCCACATGGTGTGGATTCTGGAACTGCCTCGTTATGTGGACACTTTTTGGAGTATTGTTGAGCGTGCCACGAGGAAATGTGTCCACATCAACGACGCTTAATCGTCACTGCACATTTGGCTCACGCAATCGCTCTCATCTTTTGTCTTGTTTTCCCTGCAAAATGGTGGTAGCGATGGTTCTGAGCTGAATATTCGATGTTCCTTCGTAAATCTTTCCGATCTTGGCGTCACGGTAAAACTTTTCAGCGGGAAAATCTTTGATGTATCCATTGCCGCCAAAGATTTCTAGTGCTTCAGATGCTACTTTCTCAGCAACTTGCGAAGCAAAATATTTTGCCATTGCTGAGGTCTGAAGGCGTTCCATGGCCGTCGCGTTCTTTTTCTCTGTGATACGCGCAGCATTGTACACCAGCAAGCGAGTTGCCTCGATCTCCGTAGCCATGTGTGCCAGAGGGAAATGGACACCCTGGAAGGAGGAGATCTGTCGCCCAAATTGTTGTCTCTTCTGGGCATAGGCTAATGCTGCGCTGTGTGCACCTTGCGCAAGTCCGAGCAACTGAGCAGCAATACCGATACGTCCTTCATTGAGAGTTTCAACTGCAACTACGCTTCCCTCGCCTACTCGCCCAAGTACATTCTCTTGTGAAACATGAACATTATGCAAAATGAGTTCACCAGTAGAGCTTGCTCGTATTCCCAATTTGTTTACCTCTTTGCCAATGGTCAAGCCAGGATACGAGCGTTCAACGATAAATGCAGTAATGCCTGCCGTTTTATCTAGCATCTGTGTCTTGGCAAATATCAGAAATAGCTCTGCCTCTTTATAATTTGTAGTCCAATATTTTCGGCCATTGATAACAAAATCGTCGCCAGACTTCTCAGCGCTTGTGCTGATTGCAAAGGCATCACTGCCTGCATCTTCTTCGGACATGGCATATGCACCTACCCATTTTGTGGCTAGCAAAGGCAGGTAGCGCCGCTTTTGAGATTCACTGCCCCAACGCAATAAAGCTGAAAAGGTGCCAGCATGGCCCTTATAGAGAGCAGGAATTTCAATACCCATTGCTCCCAAGGTAAAAAGTTCATGCAAAAGTGTCAAGGGGATGGATGTAGGGTAGGCACCCGGCGAGGTACATTGCTGCCCTGTTCCGAATGCCCCCCTCCAAACTACACGTGCAGCTTTCACTGCATGCAGCTTTCCAGCATCATCGGATTGGTTCCGTCCGAGAACGTGATACCTTGTGTTTCAGGGGACGCCCTGCGTGCAGATCTCTGTGACAAGTTTGACAGAGGACCAAGGTTTTGCGCCGCCGGGCGGCCATGATCTTGACCCACCTGGGTTTGTCTCGGCCTTCGTATCTGTTGAGGTCTTTGAGAGCGCGAATGTGGTGGACCTCGATATTCTCGGTCATACGGTTTGCTCCACAGATCTCACAGACTTGAGCTAAGAGCCGTTTTTCCAGTTCAGTTCGGTTATTCCAGGGGATCTGGTGCGGTTTGTCCTCGATGGTTGCCTTGCTATCCCACGTCAAGGGGATACCTCCCCAAGTTGCAACCAGTGGTTTCTTTCCTTCGCGCTCGACGGTCACTTGTAACCCTTTGTAGGTTTTTCCATTTACGGTCAGGGTCGCTTGATACTTGTCATAAACTGCCTTGACCGAGATGTGATGTTTGGCCGCTAACGTTTTGGTAAGTGAGACTTCCATGACCCATTTCAGATATTGAAGAATGTGTAGGTTATAGGCTAACCGGTAATAGTTGACTATTCCACGATATTCGAGTTGATAGGTAGCGATAATCGTGTAGTCGCTTTCATTGAGAAGTTCCCCTCGGTGACAGGGTTTTCCTCGCTTTTGATACCGATTGCATTTCTCTTGTAAAACGGCCTGTGGGACACGTAATCCGGTCTTCGCGTTGATACTGCGGCGTTTCACCCCTCCTTTGGTGCGGCTTTGCTTGGTATCGTTGTGCAAAGTAGTAATTTCGTATCCCAGGAATTTGGCAGCATCCTTTCTTGCGTGGGTAATCAGCGTCTTTTCCGGCGAAAGGGTGAGTTTAAGTTCTTCATGGAGAAAGTCGCTTAATTGCTGCTTAATAGCTTCTGCCTCCGATTTTGGTCCTGTAAATGCCAGGGCGAAATCATCGGCATAGCGTATATATCTGAGGCGTCGATAGGATGGATCATGAGTCCTGATTGAAGGAAGTTGTCGCATGCGTTTTTGGATCTGGCGGGCAGCCTCCTTCTGCCCTTTTTTCCGCAGGCGATTGGCTTGTTTCATAAGCCGTGAGTGTTCAGGGTTACACTTCCTTCTTTCCCCTCTGGTGTAACGTGGAATGAGTGTGGTTTCAACAAAGGAGTCTAACTTGTCCAGTAGGATATTGGAAAGGAGCGGGCTAAGGACCGATCCCTGTGGGACTCCGCTCAGTGTCCGATGAAACTGCCAATCTTCCAGATATCCCGCATCTAGGAGTTTTCTAATGAGATGCAGAAAGCGTCCATCCTGGATATCTTCTTTGAGCCTCTCGATGAGTAATTCGTGCGAGAGGGAGCCAAAACAGTCTGAGATATCTCCTTCGATAATCCAGACACAGCCTTTCCAGTTCTGATGGATCTCTTGAAACGCTGTATGACATCCCCGTCCTTCTCGAAATCCGTGAGCATGCTCGCTGAATTGACAGTCGTAGTAAGCAGACAGGATCATTCGTATCACCTCTGCTACCAGTTTATCGCTCCAGACGGGTAAACCTAATGGACGTTTCTTGCCATTCCGCTTTAAGATGTAGGCCCGTTTGGCGGGTTTCCATTGGTAACGCTCATAGCGGAGAGCTTCGATGATGGTGTCAATTTTAGCCAGAGACATCTCATCAACGGTTTCCGATGTCGCGCCTTGCGTCATCGCGCCCTCGTTGCGATAGAGTTTCCCATAAGCGGTCAGGTAGAGATTTCGATTAAAGAGTTGTCGATAGACTCTTTGTAGTGACAACCGTTTTTTGCCGCGTTCTTGGAGAAGTCCCAGATACGTTTCGGTGCTCTGCATTTCGCATGCCTCCGCGTGTATGAACTTCTTGATACCTTCCCTGCGTACCTGTATCAAGGGTACGCTCTGGTTCTCTTTCGAGAACTGCCCCTTCCCAGGTTTCGTACTGCTTTGTGCTCCTGCCTGGTAGTATGGGGGTTCCGTCGCCCTGAAACTCTCGTCTTGTAGGCGATCCCGTATTTACCCATATGAAACGTTGAGAACGTTTAGGTGCCCTTCTGTTCCTTACCAGGCTCCTTGCCTGTCACTCACCGGAGGGAGAGTTCCTGCAGTAGTTTCTGCTGGTGGCTTTACCCATTTCACTTTACCAAATGGGTGTTCCGGTGTCGTCAACCTTTTGCGTGGAGTGATGGGTGGGGGTTACACCGTGCGGAACTTGGGTTCGACAGTCCCCGTCTCACCATGCGTTCAGGACTTGCGGAGCCAAGATCTACACGCCTTCCATCTTTCTCCGCTTTTCCAACATGCTATTGTTCTCTTTGAGTTTCCTCGCTAAGTAAGTTGATGTCCTAGAGGATGTTTTACTCCCTTCCTCTCCCGTATTGTACGGGGATTTCATATGGATCGAAACGGCGCACAAAGTGGACCCCTTTGTCAAGACAGGAGGAGGGCCAGTTTTAAGAGCTACTCTCCTCCATTTTCTTCCTTTTTTATTATAAAATGACTGGAGTACCTGTTGAATATATTTCAGCAGGAGTTCGATAATCAAGAGCCTGATGAAGCCTCTTGTGATTATAGAACTCGAAGTATTGGTTTAATTGCTGACGAGCTTCTCTTGGTGATGTATATTCATGTAAATAGACGCGCGTAGTATTTAACCGTTCTCCAGAGACGTTCTGTGAAGATGTTGTCTAATGCACGACCTTTGCTATCCATACTGATCTGTATATGCTTATTTTGCAATAA
>VBJK01000331.1 GCA_005879655.1 Chloroflexota bacterium
CACTAAAGAAGAAGAGCAAGCGGTATCGATCGCTAATGCCGGTCCCTTTAAGTTTAAAAAATAGGCGATACGAGATGCTAATATACTCGTTGCTGAACCGAGCAGGGCAAGATGCGAAAAATCTGATTTTACAGGAGCACTTCCCGTGCTTCCGATGATGGTGGCTACTTGTTGTCCGCTTAACAAAGAGGGGTTATAACCAGCATCTTCTAACGCTTTATAACACTCCTCCAGCAGAATACGTTGAGAGACCTCCATAGCTTCTGCTTCAGAAGGTGAAATCTTAAAAAATAACGGATCGAAATATGCAACATCTCTCATCATCGCATGCCAATACCGATTTTCATGTGAATCGTGCAATTGGAAAAATTCGCGCCAGCTTTTCTGCGTAATTTCCTGGATGACATTTTTTCCCTGGCTGATAAGATACCAAAATTCATCTTGCGTCTCCGCTTTGGCGCATCTGACAGAAAGCCCGATAATAGCAATATCATCTGAGATCACTGGATCGTGTGTTTTTAAATAAGTTTGCTGACCTCTCTCCCTAAGAGCGGGGGCCGTAGGGACAGGGTTTACCCCTGTCCCCGTCCCTACAGCTTCAACACCTCTTTTTATAGGGAGATACTCCTCCTGGTCAATTGGCATGCGTTGCTGACTCTCACTTCTTAGGAGGTGCTCTTTGATATACTCTACCAGAGTATCTCTGTTCCTGCACTCAAAAAGAACACTCGTGGGAAGGTTTAAATTATAGGTGCTGTTAATCACCTCTAAGAGCTGTATCGCATTGATTGAGCCAATCCCTAGATCCTGAAAGGTCTCAGCCTCCTCTAGCTCTGGAGGCTGTAATTTCAGAACGGCGCAGAAAATTTCTCCTAGAGTATCTTTTATTGCTTTTATATCAAGGAATCGCTCCTTATAAGAATTGAGATTACGATGGGGATTGTACTTACGCTGATCCTCCGGGTTTTGAGGATAAGGGATATGACCTCGCTTGATCATTTCTGCTGCACGCTCCATATGGTTGCGATCTATCCAACACGTTCTCCTCTTAAATGGATAGGTTGGAAGTCCCGTTATTCTAACTCTCTGTTTCCCTGCATGCAAATCATTCCAGGAGACCGTATTTCCTGCTACCCATAGCTGTGCAAGCTTGCTGCAAATGTCGCTTGTTTCTGTGAGGTGTCTCTCGTCTGTAGAGACTTTTAGCTCGCTAAAGTAGCAATTCTCTGCATTTTTCTGATCTACTGTCCATCGTGCTAATTGTTGGATAAGTTTATCTTGATGATGGTTCACGATGGCCAGACGGCAAGGCATTTCCTCTCTCCCGATTTGGAGCGTATAAGCGATATTTTCTAAGTCTATATGCGCCTTCTTTTCCAAATAGATAATCCACTGCTTTACGTAGTTCGAGAGCCTCTCTTTATTTTTGGCAGAAAGGACAAACAAGATTGGCATAGTCGGATGTGCTGAACAATATATTGGTTCTGTTTCCGGGACATACTCTTCAACAATGAGATGAGCATTTACACCACTAGCTCCAACACTGGTTATTCCTGCAAGCCTCGGAACTTCGTTGCCATCAACGGTTAATCGTTCCCATGTAGATACCTCTCGCTGCAATTGGAAAGGCCACTCATGAAAAGGAAGAGTAGGATGGAAATCTTCTGGCACGAGTGTGAGTACGAGTGTTTTATGCTTTAATGAGAGGATTACTTTGACTAATTGCGCCATGCCAGATGCTGCTTCACTATGTCCAATATTCGCTTTAACTGATCCTATTTTATAAAATTCTTTTACTCTTTGATATCCACCAAAGACTCTTTTCAAGGCCATCATCTCTATTGAATCTACTATCTCAGATCCGCTTGCAGCCGCTTCGATGTAGCTTATGGTACGTGGGTCAAGCTTATTTTGTTCCAGTGCTTGTTGGATAACTGCTGCCTGCTGACCAGGATCAGGGGTCATATAGCTCTTCGTTCTCCCATTATGGTTGACAGCGCTACCGCGAATGACAGCATAAATGCCATCGCCATCTTTCACTGCCTGATCATACGCTTTGAGCACAATGACTCCTACCCCTTCTCCGGGAACAAAGCCATCGCCACCTTTACCAAAAGCAACGCCTTTCTCAGTGTGAGAAATCGTCTGGCTCATGGAAAGACCTACATAGGTGGATGGATGCACATATAAATTCACGCCTCCGGCCAGTGCCATGTCGCCTTTCCCTTGCCGAATATATTCGCATGCCTCGTGAATAGCGACCAGGGAGGAGGAACACATAGTATCAACAACTGCACTAGGGCCTTGAAGGTTCAAATAATACGAAACCCGACTGACCAATGATGCAAACGATGTTGAAGGGAATTGACCCGGAGTTTCTGCACTATACAAATGAAATCCTTGCTTTGTAATCCCACCAAATACCCCGGTTCTCTGGCGCAATGCAGGAGATAGGGAGGAGGAACTGTAACCTGCATCTTCTAAAGCTTTCCAACACTCTTCTAGAAACAAGCGTTCCTGTGGATCAATATTTTCAGCTTCGCGCGGAGTCATTTGAAAAAATAAGGGGTCAAACTTATCAAAATCGTCGAGAAAGGCACCCCATTTGCTATAGCTTTTTCCTGAAGCAATAGCTTCTTCTCGATTGTTCTGATAATGATCCCTCCAATCCCAACGCGCACGAGGAATTTCTGTAATACACGATTTGCCTGCCTTTAAATTCTCCCAATACTCTTCCAGGTTTTTGGCTTGTGGATAGCGACCACTTATCCCAATAATAGCTATGGAGGTCTGGGATCCTTGACCTGCATGGAGAGAAGCAAGATAGGGCACAGGCTCTTTTGTTGCTTGCGACGAGACCTGCGCAGGAAGTGTCCCAAGTGTTGAGGACTCTTCTTGGAGGGACTGCCCTCGCTTCTCAAGTCCTGTCCATTGCAGGCACTCTTGCGGATAGCTCTCTACAAGAGCTTCTCCTAGAGCATAGAGTGTCGGATATTCATAAAAGAATGTTTGTGAGAAATTTTTAAAGGGAACGAGGACCCTCTGAGTAAGACGGGTCATCATGAGTGAGTCGAT
>VBJK01000332.1 GCA_005879655.1 Chloroflexota bacterium
CACAAACGGGTTCCAGCTCAACAAGTGCACCGTCACCAAGCGGGTAAAAGTTTGTAGCAATAGCAGATGCCACATGTAGAGGCCGTAAGAGAGCAGACCAATCCAGCGTAGGGGTGTCCACGTAAAGGGACGCTGCAACCAGCTCGCACCAAAGAGAATAGCAGTGACACATAACGCATAACCTAGACCCCAGCCGAACTCGCCAAGATAACGGTACAACGTCAGCTTGTCATCAAAGAACGGCCAGGTATGCGGTCGCAGCAGATCGTATTTCCAGACCTCCATCACCAACAAGAGTATGAGACCGGCAGTAAACAATAGCGGACTAAAACGCTGCAATAGCCGCCGCAGAGCGCTATCAGTTCCTACTTCATGTGCATAAACGAAGCAGCTGCTCACCAGCATACCGAGCGCGAAATCTTCAAGGAACTTACCATGCAGACCAGCATTGGGCACACCATAGCAGAAGAAAAGGAAGAGCTGTATTGGGAAGGGCTGCTGGTACGTTGTTGTGGACGGTACTGTCAGGTTTACTCCAGCGTAGCGCGTGAAAATGCCCCAGCTCATCACCAGGCTCAGGCAGACGATTAGTGCAAGGAGACGCAGCGGGGGCGTTTTGCTGACCAGCCGTACAAGCCAGGCAATACCCAGTGCTAAGAAGGGCAGTAGCAGGTAGAATTGCCATTCCACCGCTAGCGTCCAGAAGGGGCCGTTGATCTGCTTGAATGCGGTCGGCGATGAGTCCATGAATAGTATGAGAAACATGCATAGATCACCCAAGCGATTGATATGCAGAAAGTCTGGTCTAAAGAGCAAAATCATTAAAAATAGTGAGACGTAGTATGCGGGCAGGATACGCAATGCGCGACGTATATAGAAGTTACGTATTGAGGGCCATGCATTTTCAAATAATAATGCCTTCGCATAGGGCATGAAGAGCAGAAAACCCGATAGAATGAAAAAGAGATTAACGCCTGTATCTCCAAAGTATAATAGTGAAGCTACGAGCGGTGAGAGTTGCTGAGGAGACCAGCGATGGATATCTTGTACCATCACCAGCGTTAAGTGATAGCCCACGACGAGCAGACACGCTATCGCACGTACACCATCAAGCGAGGCAATCGTACTTTTCGCGTTTTTCCCCTCTAAGAGCAAAGTAAGTTCCTTGACAAAATGCTGGTATGCACTACCTATCCAGATATACGTGTTGTGAAAGATTTGCATGAAAACTATTCCTTAAACATAAACTTGTATTTACCTTTGACCATACTCTACCAAACTAACGCCTTTTTGGCAAAAAATAGCTTACGGCTGTGTGATCATAGGTGATATGCTATAACCAGGTAAAGCAAGGGATCACTATTCGTTTTGGAGGCGACACGCTATGCAACAACAGACTAGTCCGGCTCTGAGCTTGAATAATGTCTATCAACCCGAATATATTGCTGATCCTTATCCATTGTATCAGCGTTTACGCGAAACTGATCCGGTCTTCTGGGATGAAACTTTGAATGCGTGGGTATTGACCAGTTATGCGGATGCGGTCGTCATGCTACGCGATCCTCGCTTCAGTGCGGTGCGCTTCGTGACTGATACCAACCAGATCCCGCCAGAGGTAGTTGAGGCGTTGGGATCACCCATGCGTGCATTAACGAGGCAAATGTTATTTCTCGATCCGCCCGATCATACACGTCTGCGCGGCCTTGTCGCTAAAGCATTTACGCCTCGTGTTGTCGAGGCGATGCGTACACACATTCAAGAGATTGTTGATCGGCTCCTTGATGCTGCGCAATCCAGCGGGCAGATCGAATTAATGGGGCAATTCGCCAATCCGCTCCCGGCAATTGTCATCGCGGAGATGCTGGGCGTACCAGCTGAGGATCGTGATAAATTTACCGTCTGGAGCGCCCACTTTGGCTCCTTGCTCGAAGGAAAAGACATGACAATGGAAGAGATGGTGCAAGCATTCTTGGGTGTCAGCGCGTTTATGGACTATTTTCGCGGGATTATCGCGGCACGGCGTACTACTCCTAAAGATGACTTGTTGCAGGCTATGATTGATGCGGAGGAGGGGGGCGATGTACTTGGTGAGGAAGAACTGCTAGGGAATTGTGTATTGATCCTGGCAGCTGGCCATATCACGACAACACATCTGATTGGCAATGGGATGTTGGCATTACTCAACAATCCTGAACAATACGAGCTGCTCAAGCATAACCCTGATATTGTCTCTCTCGCTGTTATGGAGTTGTTGCGTTACGATGGTCCCGTACAGGCCACCGGGCGTGTCTTGAAGGAAGATTTGACTCTGCGTGATAAGCAGCTTAAAGCTGGACAGCATGTGGTTGCTTCGCTGGGTGCCGCCAATCATGATCCCGCCCAATTCGCTGCGCCGGACAGTCTTGATGTGAGCCGTGTTGAAAACCGTCACCTTGCCTTTGGTCAAGGCGTCCATTTCTGTCTTGGTGCGCCATTGGCCCGTCTTGAGGCTGAAGTTGCTTTTAGTACGCGGGTACGCCGTTTGCGTAATCCACGGTTGGTAGAGGATGTGCAATGGTATCCGGGGATGGTCTTTCGTGGGCTACAGAGCTTGGTGATTGCTTTTGATTAATTAAGATCTCTTAGCATCTAGATCGAGAAGCAATGGAGGATCGTTTTTGCGTGCCTGTCTGCGCAGTTTAGCAAGGTAGATAGTGCGATCTATCTTCGCCAACAAAGAGGGGTAAAACTGTACAGCCAAATCCCTTATTTGGTATGTTTGACGAATGGCTTCGTCGGGATCGATCCAAATGAAACATTGAGCTGCTGATACTTGACCAACGAGATAGTGGGCAACACTATCTAGCTTCAATGCATCCCATGATCGAGAAAAACTGTCGAGAGCTTTCTGGGCATAACAAGCTCTTATATACACTGGAAGTGTGTGTTTGTTATCGAAGGCCAGTCGCTTGTAGCCTTCGCCCATAGTATAATATACTAAGCCGCTGTACTCATCTCGGTACGACAAATTTGTGCGGTGCGCATCTCTGTGTGCTTCCTCAATGCGTCGTGCCCAAGGACCTTCGTCCCCTTGATTCGCTT
>VBJK01000178.1:0-17142 GCA_005879655.1 Chloroflexota bacterium
TGCCAGGACTGCATCACGATGTTGCAGATTATCGACTGAGCAGTCAACTGTCGCCAATATTTGCTTGACACGGTGCTGATGACGTTGCAAGGCTTCTGTAACAGCTTCTTCGTGTAGAGCGCTACCGAAGTCGTGCGCAGGAGTGCTCTCAGCTGTGAGGACGAAACTGGCGTGCATACCAGGAGCGAGCGGCAGACGGAAAATGCCAGGCTGATACACATCCTCCTGACCGGGCAAGCCCCGCTCGACATCGTGACGATGTAACACGTTCCAGTACCATAAGCCGGTGGGAGAAAAGAATGCTGATGGGCCTGCGATTAAATGGTACACGGGGGCTTCATTGTAGGCCCTGATGCGGCAACGGTTCTCTTGCGCATCCACGATGAACTGCCAATCATCGGAACCCTGCGTGACTGTATGGTGGTTACGCGAAAGGCAGAATGGTACCAGCGTCAACCAAAGCTCATCATCAACATGCTGAGGTAGCTCGCCATGTAGGGTATATTGAATATAGGTAGTGTTCTGCCCATATTCCATCCAGATACGCTTCTCTAGCACAAGTTGCTCGTTCAATTGATAGCGAAAGCAGGGGATATCGGCCTCCAGGGAGACGCCCGTAAGAAAATGGTAGCCCTGGGGATCGATCGTACCATCATGATATTCGTTGACGCCCAGCCTCACAATCTCTTTCCCTGGCACCGTCACCTCCTCATCAATCTTCGTCACTAGGACTGTGCGCCCGACAGGAGGTTTTAGCGCGGCAACCAATAAGCCATGGTAGCTACGAGTGGTCGCACCTTCGATCGAGCCAGCTGCATAGCCACCTAGACCATTGGTCACTAACCACTCGTAGTTTAACCCTGCTTGTACATGCGAGCAAATAGCGCGATCGAGCTGGATATCCCAGGCATTATTTGGAGCGTGTTCAAAGCTACTAATATCTTGTTGGGGGACCATCATGCAACCTCCTAACTGATAGCTGCTTTCATACGTTGCAGAGCCGTCTTGATACGCTCGTCAGGAGCTGTAAGCGAGATGCGCACGTAGCCCTCACCACAGAGACCGAAGCTCGTGCCTGGTGTCACAAGGACGCCCGTTGTATCGAACAACCAATCGGCAAAATCCTTTGCCGTAAAGCCCGCAGGTACGCCCGCCCATACATACAAGCTTGCTTTAGGAGTCAGAACGTGCATGCCTAACGCATGACAGCCCTCAACGATAAGATCGCGGCGCTGTTTGTAGATCGCATTGCGTTGCTGTATCCAGCAGAGAGGAAGATGTAATGCCTCAATGGCAGCGTACTGGATGGGACGGAAGATGCCACTATCAATGTTACTCTTCAAACGTCCGACAGCGTCTACAAGCTGCGCATTACCGACCAGCATACCCAGACGGAAGCCCGCCATATTATAGGTCTTGCTAAGTGAATGGAGTTCGACCGCGACATCCTTTGCCCCCTGTACTTCTAGGATACTCATGGGACGAAAGTCGTCAAAATAGACCTCAGCAAAAAGCACGGTCAGCACAGGCAGCAGTAGGGTTATTGGGATAGTTCAGCCACAACACACGCGCCTGCACTACAACCTCTTGTGGGATATGCTCAAGATTGGGCAAATAGTCGTTTTGTTCTGACAATGGCACCAGATAAGGATGGGCACCCACAGTTGTGCTACCGGTAAGATAGACGGGATAGTATGGATCAGGTACCAGTGCGACATCCCCAGGGTTGAGCACGGACATGCCTGCGTAAGCTAGTCCCTCTTTGGAACCGAGCAACGGCAGGATCTCCTGCTCTGGCGTTAGTTTCACTGAGAAGCGCTTTTCAAACCAATCGGCAATAGCTTCGTGTAGTGCGCGTATCCCCCCATATCCGGGATAGCGATGATTTTCGGGATTCTGCATCGCAGTACAGAGGCGATCGACGACGGCTGGCGGAGCGGGCAGATCGGGATCGCCCATGGAGAGGCTAATCACATCTACGCCTGCGGCTATCCGATCGGCAATTTTTTGCTTGGCATTGGCAAAATGATATGGTGGTAGATTATTAATCAAATGCGATAATTGCACCTTATATATACTCCCTCTGACATACGTTTCGTGAGGGCGCACTCCTGTCACCGATAGAAGAGTTTATGAAGGTAGTTGTAGCGCGCCCTCACGAGGTCGAGCGACGTTATCCCATTATCTTACTATAAATCGTCTAGTCGTTGTCGGCATGTCGGAAACGTTCACTAGCTACACCATCGTCTCTGCGGTGTACCAATTTTTCCCTACCTTCATCTCCACTTTAATCGGTACATCCAGCTTTGCTACATGTTCCATGAGAGTCTTAATCAGGCGTTGAGCGCGCTTCAGTTCTTCAACGGGCACTTCAAAGACCAGTTCATCGTGGACCTGCAAGATCATTTTTGTCTTCATCTGATTGACTTTGAAAGCGTGATGGAGACGTAACATAGCGATCTTGATGAGATCAGCATTTGTGCCTTGAATAGGCATATTCATGGCTTCGCGTTCTAGCGCCTGCCGTTCGCTGTGTGAAAGAGCTTGCATATCGGGGATGAAGCGTTTGCGTCCATAGAGCGTATTGACGTACCCTTGAGTGCGGGCCTGATGCAGTGTACTATCCACATAGCCTTTGATATTGGGGAAGGTCTCGTGGTAGCGCTTGATAAAGTTAGCGGCATCTGTATTGTTCATGCCTGTCACCTGCGCGAGGCCGTACGCTGATTGTCCATAGAGGATGGCATACACCACCGTTTTCGCCAGGCGACGTTGATCTTTTGTCACTTGCTCAACGGGTACGTTGAAGAGTGAAGCCGCTGTGATCGCGTGAATATCCTCCTCTCCTTTGCTAAATGCCTCAATCAGGCGCGGCTCATGCGTTATATGTGCGAGGATGCGTAACTCGATCTGCGAATAGTCCGCAGTCAACAAGACATAGCTGGGATCAGCAATAAAAGCGCGCCGAATTTGCCGTCCTAGTTCGGTGCGTACAGGAATGTTCTGTAAGTTGGGATTGCTTGAAGAGAGCCGACCACTGGAAGCCACCGTCTGATTGAAGGACGTATAGACACGCCCGGTCTTGGTATCCATCAATGCCAGCAGGCCATCCACGTAGGTAGATTTCAGCTTGCTAAGTTGGCGATATTCAAGTAAGTGATCGATGAGGGGGTGCATCCCCTTTAGACCTTCAATCACATCAGCGCTCACAGAATACCCTGTCTTGGTCTTTTTGCTATGTGGTAGCTTCAATTCGCTAAAGAGCACATCCCCTAACTGCTGATTGGAATTAATATTGAAACGATGACCGACAGCATCATAAATTGCCCGTTCCAGTGTCTGGAGCTGTTCATCCAGGCGTAGCTCAAATTCGCGTAAAAAATTAGCATCAAGCGCAACGCCATACTGTTCCATCTGCATCAGTACCGGAATCAATGGCAGCTCCACATACTCAAATAAATTCATCAGGCCGTGTTGTTGTAGTCTCGTGCGCAGGGGTGCGACCAGACGCAGCGTCATATCGGCATCAGCTCCGGCATAATCAGCGGCCTTGCGTATCGGCACCTGCGCCATACTAATCATTTTGCGACCAGTGCCAATGAGATCGCTGATTGGCGTCATAACGACATTCAGAACTTGAAACGCTTGCTCTTTGAGGCCCAGACCACGCCGTCCAGGCTCAATGAGATAGGCTGCGACCATCGTATCAAAATCTAGACCGCGCACCGTAATGCCATAACGTGCAAGAATAGCCATATCGTACTTGGCATGATGCATGTATTTGTAGACGGTCTCGTCTTCGAGCACTGGACGCAACTCGTCTATCACATAGCTGAGCGGCAATTGTGTACTCGGCTCCTGACCATCCACGGTTTGCGTATGGCCAACGGGAAGATAATATGCCTCACCAGCAGCCATCGCTAACGAAATGCCGACCAGTGCAGCCTGCCGAGGCTCTTCCGCAGAAGTTTCGGTATCCAGGGCAAAGCTGCCAGTGTCATACAAACTCTTGATCAGTACATGCAACGCCTCTTCTGTATTGATAATCATGGTATTCGTCTTTAGTACAGACGTATCATCGAGGAAGAGAGGCACGCCTGCACCCGAAGCGCTGGGGAGATGAAGTTTCTTCACCACTTCCGCATGTGGAGACTCAGCTAGCCCAAACAAACTCAACTGTATAGGTTCATTAGCAGGAACTATAGGGGTGGGAGTACTCACGGTCTGAACAGCCTCCGTACTGGCTTTGAGCTGTTCATCAACAAAGATAGGGCTTGCTTCATGATCGGGTGGTAGCGGAGGTGTCAAAATGGGTACTACACCGACCGGAGGAGCAAAGAGCAATGCTGCTTCTTCCGTAACCGATGCAGCCTGCTCCTCAACAATACTCAGCGAAGATCCACTACTCTTAAGCGTGGTAGTACTGACGCCCAATTGGCGAAAGAGGGAGAGTACGCGTTCTACCAGAGAATGGAACTTCAATTGCCGGAACAGCGCCAGGATATTATCAGTATTGACATGCGTGAGTTGGCAAGCCGCAAGATCGAGCTGAACGGGGACGTCTAAGACAATCGTAGCTAAAAATTTACTCTGGCGAGCCTGCTCTACAGCTGGACGCAACAATTTTTGTTCTTTGAGTGAGAGGGCATCAATGTGCTCCAGAATGGCTTCCAGGTCGCCATACTCTGCAAGCAGGCGGCTGGCAGTCTTCTCGCCAATGCCTGGTACGCCAGGGATGTTATCGGATTTATCGCCGACCAGCCCTTTAAAGTCGGGTAGTTTCTGAGGTGGGAAATTATAACGGGCCATCACCTCGGCCTCATTGTATTCAGTCACCTCCGATATGCCACGTTTCGCAATCTTCACCAGTACATGATCATTGACCAGTTGCAGCGTATCCATATCTCCAGTATAAATAACCGTATCAACACCCTGCTCGCGTGCCTGCGTTGACAGCGTACCCAGCAGGTCATCAGCCTCAAAGCCGTCCAACTCATAGATCTGAATAGCAAAAGCCTGTACCACCTCGCGTACACGGGCAAACTGCGGCTTCATGCTATCCGGCAAAGTCGGACGATGAGCTTTATACAGTGCATAGTGTTCATGGCGAAAGGTCGGTGTGGAGCGATCAAAGGTCATCGCCACATAATCAGCCCTCTCTTCAAGCAAGGCTTTCATCAGCATCGAAGTGAAGCCAAACGTCGCATTGACAGGCTCACCGGAGCCGGTAGAAAGGTCTTCACGTACAGCATGAAAGGCGCGGTGAATGATGGCATTACCGTCAAAGAGCACCAATTTTTTACGTTTCTGGTCATGAGTCATAGCAAATTTTCAACTTTCTCAACTCCTAATTTTAATTCTTTCTTTCATGGCAAAACACGGTAACTGCCATGCCCTTTCTACGTCGTTGAAAGCAACCACTACGTTTTGTTTTATCCCATTTCCTTGGGTCGTATCAAGTAGTCATCCCTCATTCGAGGTGACAGCACCCTGTTTGGGATACTGTACGTCTGATGCGGGTGAGCTTTGTTCCTGTTGTATTTTACTGTGTTTGTGTCGAGATGTATAGTATAGTTAACTGGCAAGCAGTGTTGTGAAATTGTCTCGTTGCGCCAACGAGTTACGCAAAGGTGCGTACTTGCAACCCGAAATAGCTATCGAGTGCCATGTGTTGGACTCCAATGCTTCCTGTCAGTGTGACAAGCAATCAACACTTGTTGTTTAATGCAGCGAGAGAAGTTTCTATGCGATCACTAAAGGGGGACAACTACATGTCTCGTAAGAGTAACGTTATGACACCAGTAGATAAAAGTAGTACAGGAGATAGTATTATGGCAGAAGATGCAAGAGAAGAACTGCTAACGGTCCGTGAAGTCGCACGTCGTTTGCGTGTCGATGATACCACCGTTCGCCGCTGGATCAAGAGTGGGGCACTGGAGGCAATCACATTACCTCATCGAGGTAAGCGTCAAGCTTACCGTATCAAGAGGTCAACGCTTGATACCCTCCTCAGTAGCAGTGTGCCACTGGCATAATAAAGCGTCATGTATCATAGAATATCTGGAAAACTAGTAAGGGGGATATGGAGCAGAACTATTCTCCCTGATAAAACATCTCGCTTTACTCGTTGATGGTGGGCACTGGCATGTATTTTGAGAGAATATTCTCATTTTTAAATACTACATGCCAGTGCCCACCATTGTTGAGACCCCCAAACCAATCCAGGCAACTTCATAGACATCCCTGTATCGTGCGACAAGATACACTAGTGACAAGAGCTAAAGATGGCAGGGTACGGCTCACTTTGTACAGGACAATACCATAGAACATAGAAAACAGAGAAAAGAGAAAAAGGTACTATGAAGATAGCCATCATTGGGGGAGCGGGCTTTATAGGGAGCAGTTTGACCAGAGCATACCTGAATGCTGGACATGATGTTTTTGTCATTGATAGCCTCTACGCTGGTACGCGTCGTGCCATTGATCCACGTGCTCGTTTCTATCATATTGATATGCGCGATGAGCAACTCTATGTTATCTTGCAACGCGAGCGTCCCGATGTAGTCAGTTATCATGCAGTGCAAAAACTGCACGAACTCTCAGGGGAACAGGTGCGAGCAGATGCCGATGTACACGTGCGTGGACTACTGCATGTGCTCGAATGTTCTGCTGCCGCAACGGTCTGTAAATTTATCTTCGCATCTGGCGGCAATACGCTGTATAAACCCAGTGGCCTGGAACACGTTCCACTCAGCGAAGATGCCACAATTTATCCGTGCCTACCTCTCGCTATCAGTAGAGCAGTCGGAGAATGGTATGTACGCTATTATAGTCAACAGTATGGACTGAAACACACCATCTTACGGTATGCGGATGTTTATGGCGAAACCGACATCACACGTATCAATAGCACAAGTCATCCACTCAGCTATTTTGTAAGTATGCTCAAAGAGGAACGTCGTCCCATCATTCGTGGCTCTGGCAATCTCATGCACGATCACATTTTTGTGGATGACGTTGTGCAGGCGAATCTCTGTGTATTGAAAAAAGGAGAGAATCAGACCTACCATATCAGTACAGGCCGGGGCTACACTGTCAATCAGCTCTATCAGATGGTCGCACTGGTCCTGGCAAGCAATGTGGAGCCTGTCTACATCTCAGGCTCGCTTGCTGAAGCGTGCTCTGTCGTACTAGACAATACACGAGCCAAAAAAGATCTGGGTTGGTATCCCAAAGTCAGTCTACAAGAGGGAGTGCGCTACATTGTGCAACAACTCTGCGCAAGCCAACCATCGATCAAGCTCTCGCGTATCAAGCACATTCCGACATAGACAAAAACAACCAATCGTAGCGGCCAAGGCAAGCACAAGGGATTGCCCCTACAATGATACGAATCAGCTTGCCAAGCGTCATCGTTACCATTGTAGGGGCAATCCCTTGTGCTTGCCTGCGGCTGGACCGAAGGGGCTTATTTCACTGGTATTGTCCCTTATGGTTGCCCTTGCGCGCGGGGCAGCAAAGTCTGTTACTGTTGCAAGCCGCTCACCACGCGAGCATACTTCTCTGCAAGTGCCTGGGCCTGCTCATTGGAGACTGACTCGGCGAAGACATGGAAAAGTGGGCTGTCAGCATCAGGTAAGACCAGCACCCATTCTTTCCCAAGATCTATCTTAATACCGTCAATCGGTTTAGCACGGCGTTCGCGGTACTGCTCGCTGAGAATACGCATGACTTTGCCCTTATGTTCCCAGGGGCAAGTGACGTGCGTTGTGCTCATGTAATACGCGGGCAAATCATCCACTACATCCGAAAGGCGCATATCAAAGGTTGCCAGTAACTCCAGTAACTTAGCAATGGCCAGCATACCATCAAAGGCGGGCTGAAGAGATGGCAGGACAAAACCACCCCGCCCATCGCCAACCAGTACCACCCCTTCACGACCAGCTGCGGTCATTAAAGCATGTGGTAAGAGTTTCGTATACTGAATATAGCCGTCATAACGTTTGGCAAGATGTTGAAGGACACTGGGAGCAGTAACAGGTGCGGCAACTGTGCCGCCACGATGCTGCCGCAGGAAGAGATTGGTCATCACTGCCAGCATCTTCATACCATCCAGAATGCGTCCTCGATTATCAACGATCGTAATGCGCTCTCCGCCTGGATCGATGCGGATACCCATATCCGTATGCAACGCCGAAGTAATCGTAGACAGACGCTGCATATCTTTCCCCAATTCGTCTAATGTACGTGAGGGCGTCACCTCATCCGTACTGGCATTTAAGACGATCACTTCACAGCCTAGCCGTTCCAAAATGTTTGGAAGCACTTGAGAAGTACTGCCATGCGCGTAATCAACGACTAGCTGGAACTTGCGAGGGCGAATAACCTCTTCATTGACAACCTTATTAAAGCCCTCCATATAGCGCGCGAGCACATCAGAGTTACCTAATACCTTAATTACTCCGATGTCATTGAGATAGACGCGACGAAAATCTTCGCGGAAGAAGAGATTCTCGATCTTGCGCTCGGTTGTCTTGTTAATATCCAGTCCAGATTGATCAAAGAACTTGATGTCAACCACACGCTGATCATAAGGCGAGATGCACACATGCACGCCACCAACGGCTTCTGTGTTGCGAATGAAGTAGCGTACAACAGGAATGGGAACCTGGCTAGTGTCATGAACATTGATGCCAGCTGATGGTAAGCCCGCATTGATACCACGCTTAATCATGCGCGAAGTGCGATGAGAATCGCGGTTAAGAGCAACAACAGAGCCACGCGCCAGAATCGCCCCATAAGCGGCTCCTAGTTTCGTCGCAAATTCGGGCGTGAGATCAACATTGACCAGACCAGTCACACCATGGCGGCTAAAGAGCGCACGTCGAGCGTGTGAACCCCAGATAATGCTCGTATTGACAACGGCACCAGCTTCAATCTCCTTATCCGGCCAGATTTTAACATTGGGCTGGATAATCGCTCCATCCTGCACAATAGAGTTGTCGCCAATCACCGAACCCTCGAACATCACCGCCTTGCTCTTAATGCTGGTAGAAGAACCAACAATGGCACCACGCAGTTCAGAGCGTTCTCCAACATAAGAGCTATTCCAGACAATGCTGCGATCCACCTGTGCACGCTCATCAACGACCGTGTAATGGCCAATCGTGCTAGGACCATGAATGATCGCGCCAGCACGCACCTTACAGTCATGAGCAAGAAAGAGCTGGCCGTAGAGTTGAGCCTCTTCAGCAATCTCAACCCCTTCCCCACACCAGATATTGCCACCAATATTTTGGGCGGGGATTTCAACGTCCACCAATCCTTGTAGCACATCGGCAGTGGCACGCATGTACTCGCTCAGATTACCGACATCGCACCAGTAACCACGTGGGGCAATATAGCCATAGATGGGATCGCCCTTCTTCAGCATCATCGGGAAGAGTTCCTGGCTGAAGTCAAACTGCTTATTGCGCTCAAAGTACGAGAAAATCTTGGGGTCAAGCACATAGATGCCGGTATTAATCGTATCACTGAACACCTCGCCCCAGCTTGGTTTCTCCAGGAATTGCACAATATGCCCATCCTCATTGGTAATGATGACACCATATTCCAGAGGATTATGCACATGCGCCAGCAGAAGTGTCGCAAGGGATTTCTTGTCTTGATGATATTTGATTAATTCAGCGAGATTATAATCGGTGAGAGCATCACCGCTGATAACAAGAAATGGCTCGGTGCCCAAGTGCTCTTCAGCATTCTTGACGCTACCAGCTGTCCCTAACGGTACATCTTCCCGTGAGTAGATAATATGCATCCCAAATTGAGAGCCATTACCAAAGTAATCTTCTATATTGCTCGCCAGGTATTGAACCGTAACGACGACCTCAGTGATACCATGACGCTTCAACAAATTAAGAATATGTTCCATTACAGGCTTGCCAGCAATGGGGACCATTGGCTTAGGACGGCGAATCGTCAAAGGTCGTAGCCTCGATCCTTCCCCTCCGGCCATAACAACCGCTTTCATAGAGGCTTGCCTCCCTTGCACAAAAGCAGCCCACGAGGCTGCACAGTTCAATCAAAGCAAATATGTGGGACGGCGTAGCAATGCCACGCCGTCCCATCTGCTCCGCTATTCTTAGTGTACAACATCACCAAAGCGTGCTGCAAGGTTCGTTTTGCTGTTTCTACCAATCGCTTAAGCGCCCATGTTCAACAAGCCAACGAATAAAACGATGATGATTCGTTTCCTTGATTGCACGCCGCTCCCACAGTAAAGCCCTCATCCAGGAGGGCATCGATAAGCAAATCCACATATGTCTGCTGCATATGGAGGTCCTCCTTTTTCTCTTCTGAATTAAGAATACAAGCAGATGAATCCACTTCACTTCCACTCCCCACGTACTTTATGCTCCAGTTAGCATTCGTCTCCATCACACAAACTCCATTGTGGAGGCCCGTCTCGTGAATGAGCCAAGGGTCATTAGCTGACCTGCGATCCCAAACAAAGAAAGGCACGACACGTTGAGCCTCTGCGGCTAACTTCGTGACTAACAGATGGACGAATATACAATGCGGGACATAAGAGTAGAGGGAAGGGGTAAAGAGTGCCAGGAATTGTTCCACACTACCCTCTTGAATGCTACTAAACATAATATAGCACATCATAGCGTGCTAGTGCTAGTGATTATCCTTTTGGCTCTCTAGCCGCCTGAGAGGCTAGTTTGTGCATCCATCTTCACAGCTTTTTGACACGTTGTATTGTCGTAAGTTTTTCTTTGTTGGCGCTGCTATTGTATTTTGCGGCTTATTTGTTGTTGCCATTGTAACCATTGGGCAAGTAAGTCGGTGAGGTCGTCGGGCGAGCACAGTTCGTAGCAGCTAGCTCCCCCAAGTTTCATTATGAATAGAGTGCTTAATCTCTTCCTCATGATCATAATAGTAACTAATCGCATCATAAACCTGGGCGAGCGTCAAACGCTGGCTATTAGCGATGACTTCAGGATCTTGACCACCTTCAAATAAGAGAATAATATGGCGAACGCCTGTTCTCGTACCCTCAACGATAGGTTCTCCACCATAAATGGCTGAATCGCGTACAATATAGGGATGGGCAGTCCGTTCAATACTCATCAAAACCCTCCGCTTGCGGACCCTTGTCCGATGCCGACAGAGGGAGGAAGCAAGCATTCCTTTTACACGCCTCTAGCCTTTCAGCTAGCGGGTTCTTGACATTGACAACATGGAATAAAATGAGGCATACCACATACATTATAGGCGATATAGACAAGGCAATGAAAGTTTTATTAGGAATTCACACGATATTCACAAAGCAGATTGCTTGCTCATGCGGCTTTTGAAGCTGTCTCAAGCCCATTGAAAAATTCTGCACATGAGTGAGTTTTCAGGAAAAGCTTGACAACTGTTAAAATCCTCTGGTACAATACCCACATTGAAAGGAGGTGGTGTGTTATGGATCAGTGGAGTCGCTGCACAGGCAGCGGAGTGGATTCTCACACCTTCCAGAACAAAGGGAATGGGTTTTAGCAACCCTCTATCGTCTTCAGCTGGAGCTTGGTGAGGTTGAAACGACCATTAATCCGGTAGGTTGTGTAATTCAGCCTGCCTGTGCGGCACCCCCAGGGCCAAGGCAAACAGAGAGCATTATCCTGCTCTGTTTTTATATCTCTATCCTTCTCATCAACACTCAATAACACCTCAACCCGTCTATGCGGGTAGGCGTAGAAAACATATATCACTATGGCATAGCGGGTTCGCGCTTCCTGAAACACCAGATTTATGCAAGAGTAACAACAAAAGATAGACAGAAGTGGTAGAGCTTGAAGGAACTAGATACCACCGCATCCAGAAGGTTGGACATTGCGGCGTTAAGAGACCAGCTAGATACGCGCGTTTTTGGCGTTGGCGATCATCTGGTATATATGCCCAGAGTTGACTCAACAAATATAGTAGCAATGCGCTTGGCTCAGCAGGGTGCAGAGGAAGGAACAGTGGTCACTACTGATAACCAAACTGCCGGTAAAGGGCGTTTGGGGCGGCCATGGCTAGATAGAGAGGGCCATCATGCTCTTTCCTCTATGATATTGCGTCCATCCTTTGAACTATATTTGCTTGTCATGATGGCGGCACTCAGTGTCGTTGAGGCCATTGAGGAAACGTGTGGGATCGATGCCACGATTAAATGGCCGAATGATGTGCTCATCGGGAACCGTAAGGTGGCTGGTATTTTAATCGAAACCAGTTACGATCGTTCGAGACAGCTCGTTGCTATTCTGGGCATTGGGGTCAACGTCAATGGTCGTATGCCACAACAAGCTGAACCTGTGAGGCAACACATTGTTGGGCACCAGGCAGGACCACCCGTGACTGCCTTGGCGCAATTACCTGCTGCGACAACCTTGGAAACCGAGTGCGGTCATTTAGTGAGTCGCGAAATCTTTATTGCTCGCTTGTTGCGATATGTAGAGCGCTATTATCTCGCATTGCAACAGGAAGCAGATGATCCAGTAGCAGTAGTCTATGGGTCTACCTCTCAGTTGGTACGAGAGCAATGGCGCAATAGACTTTCGACGCTTGGACGTTCCATTGAGGTACGTCAGGGTGATACTCTTCTCAGCGGTGTTGCTGAGGACGTAAATGATAATGGCGAATTACTCCTTCGCTGTTATTCTGGTTCATTGTTCACTATTACTTGGGGCGATATTGGCTATCCCCCAGCGTAGTCGCACAACTAATATACGATGGCAGGTTCCGATATCCTGCCATGCACAAATGAGGGGAACTGAAGATGGAGACACAGGATGTATTCCTAACTAATGACGGACGACAGCGTGCGCTCAGCCAGCTAGAATTTCTACGTACAGCTGGACGAGCAAAGGTCGCTCAATATCTTCATGATGCTAAGGAAGCTGGCGATGTTATAGACAACGCAGCATACGAAGATGCGAAGAATGAGCAGGCTCGTTTGGAAGGGCGCATTATTGAGCTAGAGCAACTGCTTGCCAAAGCTAAGTTGATCGAGCAGAGGCGCACCGATTTTGTCTCTCTCGGTTCTATCGTTCATCTGCGTACCGCTGATGATCGAGAATATCGTTATACATTGGTGGGGGCCTTCGAGGCGAATCCGAGCGCTGGGCGTATTTCTAACGAGTCGCCAGTGGGCAGAGCGCTGTTGGGCCATAAACCGGGCGATTGTGTGTTTGTATCAACACCCGGCGGTGTGAAGGAGTATACTATTCTTGGGATTGAGTAACTAGCTCTCCCATCCCATACACAGTCACAAACGACCTGTAACACACCTCAATGGTGTTACAGGTCGTTTGTGACTGTGTATGGTCACTGTGATGAAAAACAGAGGAATAGACCTGTGAAATCTATCCAGTAGACCAAAACAATGTTACAATGGTCTGCAAGGTGCCAGGTACAAGTCAATATGTGCAATCTATTCAGCAGCATGGGCAGACTGCTCCATGTGGTATTGTCATGCTGCCAGCTATAATTTGTCGAAGGGAAAAGAAAAAGAGCATGCCAGATGAAAGGGAGATACGCTTACAGCGCCTCCATGCTTTACGAGAACAGGGCATTAATCCTTATCCGAATAATGTAGAACGTACACATAGTATCGCGGATGTCCTTGCGCACTTCGCTGAGTTTATGGGGCCAGAAGGCTCTTATACGCTCGTTGGACGCATTCGCTTGCTACGCGATATGGGCAAAGCTGCCTTCGCTAAGATCGAAGATGGCACTGCTAGCATCCAGGTCTACTTCCGCGTGAACGATCTTGGGGCCGAAGCTTACCGCACTGTTAAGCTCCTCGATCTGGGCGATTTCGTTGAAGTGAGTGGTTTCCTGTTTGTGACACGAACTGGTGAACGAACACTTCATGTCCGTCGCTATCGCATTATCTCTAAGGGTCTACGTCCTCTGCCAGAGAAGTATCATGGCCTGGAGGACAAGGAGATACGCCAACGCAAGCGCTATCTCGACTTAATTGCCAATGGCGATGAGGTGAAACAGGTCTTTGTTATCCGCAGCCGCGTCATTACGGCTATGCGTCGTTTTTTAGACGATCACGGTTTCTATGAATTTGAAACGCCTATTCTACAACCCTTGTATGGTGGAGCAACCGCTCGCCCCTTTGTTACTCATCACAATGCTTTAGATCGTGACTTATATCTGCGCATTGCTGTAGAGCTTTATCTCAAGCGTCTCATTGTAGGTGGGTTTGAATGCGTCTATGAAATTGGGCGAAATTTCCGCAATGAAGGTATTGATCGCAGCCACAATCCTGAATTTACGATGCTCGAATGGTATCAGGCTTATGCAGATTATAATGATATGATGAAACTTGTTGAAGAGATGGTTGCTTTCATTGCTCAAGAGGTCAAGGGATCGATGCACATTGTCTATCAGGGGGCAGAGATCGATCTCACGCCACCCTGGCCGCGCATTCCCTTATTAGATGCTATTGCGGAACATACGGGCATCGATGTGAATCAGTTTCCTGATAAGGAGAGCCTTGCAGCTGAGATGCAAGCCAGGGGTTATGAAGCCGATCCCAAGCTGGGGCGTGGCCGTCTGATTGACGATCTGAAGAGCGCGATGATCCGTAAGGGAACACCTGCCTTGCGTCAAGCGTTCTTCTTAATCGACTATCCGCTGGATGTTTCTCCGCTCACCAAGCAACACCGTGAGATCCCCGGCCTGGTTGAGCGCTTCCAGCCATTTCTGGGCGGTCTGGAGTGTGGTAACGCTTATACCGAGTTGAACGATCCATTGGATCAGCGTACACGTTTTGAGGACCAGATGCGCCAACGTGCTCAGGGTGATGACGAAGCTCAGGTCCTCGATGAAGATTTCCTGGAGGCGCTAGAGATTGGTATGCCTCCTACGGGTGGTGTTGGCATTGGCGTTGACCGCTTGGTGATGTTGATGGCAGATCAAGAGTCGATCCGCGATGTGATTCTCTTTCCCACGATGCGCAAAACTGTGGAGGATAAAGAGCAAGAGCTGTAAATCGGCTACGGCCTTCGTTCAGCTGTTGTCGCTGTTGGGTGGAATGAGTGTGTTAATGGATGAGGGATATTCGCTGTCTGCTCGTTTGCTGGAGTAAAAAGCCACAAAGTCCTGTGGCTTTTTGCTGTTTTGCTGGCGGTTTGATTGCTTGTTGTGCTGCTGTGTTAGTATTGTGGTTGTGTTATGCTCTCTTGATTGAATTATCATCCTCAACATTTGGTATCGTCCTTTCGCTACTTTTAGGCAAGAAACGACGATACTGATGAGCTATTGTGAATAAATACTGATGATATGTGGAGGCGATGACAAATATGGTACTTTTACAACAATTAGGGCTATATCTGACTGATCTGCTCTTTCCACCTCATTGTGCTGGATGTCAGAGCACCGGTTATGTCCTCTGTCCCACTTGCCTCGTGCAAATTCAGCCAGGGCGTGAAAAGCGTTGTAATCATTGTCATTCTCACATCACACCCGCAGGTCTATGTAAAGCCTGTCGCTATCGCCTTTTATCGCTCAGTGGTTTACGTACGGTAGGCTTTCACCAGGGGCCATTGCGTACATGTATTCACGCCCTCAAATATCAGGGCAATAAACGTCTGGCCGAGCCGCTTGGTCAACTGCTCGCACAGGCATACCAGGATTATGGGTTGCGGGCAGATTGGATTGTACCTGTGCCATTGCATCGAGAACGACTGCGGCAACGTGGATATAATCAAGCAACACTCTTAGCCAAAGTCTGTGCTGATCAGGTTGGCCTTCCTCTACGCGAAGATCTGGTCATACGGCAACGTGCTACAGCCGTGCAGATGAACTTAGGCGTCCGTGAGCGCTTGCAGAACGTCAAGGGCGCATTCGCTTACGCCGCCAAGGGGCCAGTGAGGCGCTGCAACATCCTCCTCATCGATGACGTATGTACAACAGGAGCAACTATTGAAGCTTGTGCTGCCCCTCTACTAGAGGCCAAAGCATGCTCTGTTTGGGGTTTAGTCCTTGCTCGTCCATGGTAATGCGTACGACTGCCAGGGGTAAGACACGAAGCCCATGGCCACTCTGGGAAGGATGCTCGTCATTGGCTAGTTACAGGTAAAAGGTCAACGAGCATGTTATAATAAGCACTGATGAAAGATAGGTCGATGTTTGGGAAGCATAATTGCTCATTGTCAAGTACCCCACCGTGATGCGTCACAGTGGAGGCTTGGAAAACTGGCTTTTTTCTGCCCCCCGCCTGGAAGGCGCAGGTACCTACAGGCGGGATAGCTATGGACAATGTAACCGACGAGGCGCGACTGGTAACTGTCGGCTCTAGGGAGGAAGCCCCATGTTAACGAATGGGAAATGGCTCAGATCGGGTGCCTCGCTCCTGGTGCTGATAGTCATTGCGGTGGCTATAGTATTCATTATCCGCTCCCCATCTGAAGTGGATACAGTGAATGTATCGGTTCTCTTACACGACATTCAGGATGATCTCTCAAAAGGGCACAAGGACATACTGAGCGTTGGCAACAACACATTGACGCTCACCAGGGGATTAGGACCCAACGCACATAAAGAGTCCGCGAGTATCAACGATACTTTTGATGTTACAACTATACTCAAAGATAACGGTATCAATTACGCCAATAACAGTAATCTCACACTTCAGTATGAGTCACCAAGTCCCGTCAGTGGTTGGGTTAGCTTCATAGGGAGTCTCATTCCCTTTATTCTTATTGCAGCCCTCCTGATATTCGTGACACGTCAGGCTCAGGGATCGAATAATCAGGCGTTGTCTTTTGGCAAGAGTCGGGCGCGCATGTTCATGGGCAATAAGCCATCTGTCACCTTTGCCGATGTGGCTGGTGTTGAAGAGGCCAAGCAAGAGTTGCAAGAGATTGTTGAGTTTCTTAAATATCCAGAAAAATTTGTGGCTTTGGGGGCACGCATTCCAAAGGGTCTTTTACTGGTAGGTCCTCCCGGCACGGGCAAGACGCTAATTGCGCGGGCTGTAGCCGGAGAGGCTGGTGTACCGTTCTTCAGCATTAGTGGCTCTGAATTTGTTGAGATGTTTGTGGGGGTGGGAGCCAGTCGTGTACGTGACCTCTTTGAGCAGGCCAAACGCAA
>VBJK01000178.1:17250-20715 GCA_005879655.1 Chloroflexota bacterium
CCGGGACGCTTTGATCGGCAGGTGGTGCTGGATCGTCCTGATATTCGTGGACGGCTCTCTATCTTGCAGGTACACTCTAAGGGCAAGCCTTTAGAGCCGGATATCTCGGTGGAGACGGTGGCGAAACAAACGCCTGGTTTCTCAGGTGCTGATCTCTCCAATCTCTTGAATGAAGCTGCTATTCTGGCGGCGCGGCGTAACAAGCGAAAAATTGGTATGAGCGAATTGGAAGAGGCGATCGACCGCGTGGTTGCGGGGCCAGCTCGTAGGAGCCGCATTATCAGTGAGCGGGAAAGGGCCATTACGGCCTATCACGAAGTTGGGCATGCGCTGGTGGCCCGTATGCTGCCCAATACCGATCCAGTGCACAAAGTTTCCATTGTGGCGCGTGGTCAGGCAGGTGGGTTCACGATGTTACTGCCAACCGAGGATCGTTACTTGTGGAGTAAGGCGCAATTTGCAGATACGCTGGCGTACGCACTTGGTGGTCATGTTGCCGAAACGATCATCTTTGGGGACGTGACAACGGGTGCCTCCAATGATATCGAGCGCGTGACGAAGATCGCACGCTCAATGGTAACGGAATACGGTATGAGCAGTCGTATCGGGCCAATGGCACTAGGGCATAAAGAAGAGCTGGTCTTCCTGGGCAGAGACTTCGGTGAGCAACGCAACTATAGCGAACAGACGGCGCGTGAAGTGGATGAGGAGGTACATCGCATCATTCAGGAGGCGTTCAATAAGGCTTCTACAGTCCTGCAACAGAACAAAACCCGCCTGATTATGATTAGCGAACGCCTCATTAAAGAAGAGACATTAGAAGGTCCCGTCTTTGAGGCACTGTTTAATCAACCCATTAACGAAGATCAACATGCCACGCCCTCTATCTTAGCCGATATGGCAGATGTAGAAGTGCGTATTCCTGGCGAGCACAAGACGCCACAAATTTTGCCTCATTGAGGCTTGGTCACACGATCAGGATCAGGCAAAGAGGCGTAGCCAAGTCCCCCTACGGCCCCAGGGCAATCCCTTGTGCTTGCTCATAGGCATGCGCGTTAAGCGGGGGTCCAGGGGGCGAGGCCACCCCGCCAGGGTGGCTATCTCATCTTCTAATTTATGAGACTATAATAAGAGAAGGAGGGACGTTACGTGGCAGCATTATTGCGTGAAATTGATCATTGCGTTACCGCCCCCCAGGGTTTTCGAGCAGGAACAACAGCCTGTGGCATCAAATCCGATGGCTCAGTAGAGGACTTAGCGATATTAGCCTCGGACGCGCCCTGTGTTGCAGCCGGTACCTTTACCACTAGTGCGACGCGTGCCGCCCCCGTGATCGTCTGTCAGGAACGCTTGCAGAGTGGCAAAGCGCAAGCACTGGTTGTCAATAGCGGGAATGCGAATGGTGCAACGGGTGCACTTGGCTTGCGCAACGCCTATCGAATGACCGAGTTTGTGGCGGCCAAACTGCAAGTGGAGCAAGAACTGGTACTTTGCTCTTCAACGGGTATTGTTGGCCGCCAGTTGCCGATTGAGAAGATAAAAGCCGGTGTGGAGCAGATCGTGTTAGGTCCTGAGCGGGGCAATGCCTTTGCCGAAGCCATTATGACCACCGATACTCATCCCAAGCGCATCGCCGTCGAGTTCCAGATTGAGGGACGTACGATACGGCTGGGTGGTGTCGTCAAGGGTGCTGGCATGATCTATCCCAACATGGCAACCCTGCTCTGCTATCTGACCACTGATGCGGCAATCGAGCACGCTTGGTTACAATGCATACTACGCGAAACCGTCGCAGATACATTCAATATGATCTCGATGGACGGCGATATGTCTACCAATGATACCTGTATCTGTCATGACGTATCTCGCACGTGAGACCGCTCGTGATGGCGAAGGCGCAACAAAGTTGATGACGGTTCATGTGCGGGGAGCTTGCCATAAGGCTGATGCCATCAAAGCTGCACGTGCGATCACCGTGTCGCCACTCTGGCAATGTGCACTTGCTGGTGGAGATCCCAACTGGGGGCGCATTGTGGCCGCATTGGGGGCCAGCGGTTGTGAACTGCACCAGGATGCGTACGATATATTTATTGGCGATGTCCAGTTAGTGAAACAGGGTATAGCTGCACAGTACGAGCAAGATCAGGCACGTGCCGCCATGGCAGGAAAAGAAGTAACGATTACTATCGATCTCCATCTTGGTGAAGGTCAGGCCACCGCCTGGGGCTGCGACCTAACCCATGGCTATATTGACGAAAATACACTCTACACACGATAGTGGATCTCTTGCAAAGGTCCTTACAAGGAGGAAATAATGGCAACTACGGAGTTGAATCAGCGCGATTGGGTTGAGCTTGAGCACAAGTATTACCAGGGTACGTTCAAGCGTCAACCCATCACACTTGTACGGGGAGAAGGTACTCGTGTGTGGGACAGCGATGGCAAAGTTTATCTAGATTTTGTGGCGGGCATCGCTGTCAACGTGCTGGGGCACTGCCATCCTGCCGTGGTAAAAGCGGTACAAGAGCAGGTCACACAGCTCGTACACGGCTCTAATCTTTACTATAACGTACGACAGATTGAACTTGCAGAACTTCTAGGTATCCAGAGCGGTGGTATGCGCTCCTTCTTCTCGAACAGCGGTGCTGAAGCCAACGAGGGAGCCATCAAACTGGCGCGCAAGTACGGGCGTCTGCATCGCAACGGAGCCTATGAAGTCATCAGCATGGAGCACAGCTTCCACGGACGCACACTGGCCACGACAGCTGCCACCGGACAAGCCTCTTATCAAGCCACCTGGGTCCCATTGCCAGACGGCTTCAAGCAGGTCCCGTTCAACGATCTAGAGGCCATCAAAAAAGCGACCAGTGAAAAGACGGTTGCCATCCTCGTCGAGCCAGTCCAGGGTGAAGGTGGCATCTGGCCCGCAGACCCAGCCTATATGCAGGGGTTACGCGACTGGTGTGATGAACAAAACTTGGTACTCATCAGTGACGAGATACAAGCGGGTATGGGCCGGACCGGCAAGTTCTTTAGTTGGGAACATTATGTGCGTCCCGATATTCTCACGCTGGCCAAAGGTCTGGCCGGTGGTGTCCCGATCGGTGCCATGCTCACGGGACCGCGCACTGACCTTTTTGCACCTGGTGATCATGGCACAACCTTTGGCGGTAATCCGATTGCTAGTGCCGCAGGTATTGCCACCATCAAGACAATCCTCGAAGAGAATCTACTGGAAAATGCGAGCAAGATGGGTGATTACTGGAACTCCAAGCTTGTGCAGTTCTGTGAGAAGTATCCCTTCCTCGATAGTCCGCGCGGCATAGGTCTGATGCGCGCAGTGAATGTGAAGCATGAGTTGGCTGGTGTTATTGTGCAAAAGGCGTTAGAGCACGGTCTACTGTTGAATAATTTGGGGTCTGCTACCCTGCGTATGGTTCCTCCGCTGAATCTGACGGCGGGTGA
>VBJK01000333.1:0-11521 GCA_005879655.1 Chloroflexota bacterium
GTCAGCACATCACGGTGAATACGTTCCCGGGTCTTGTACACACCGCCCGTCACACCACGAAAGTCGGCAACACTTGAAGCCGTCGAGCTAACCGCACACGCGGAGGCAGGCGTCGAGGGTGGGGTCGGTGATTGGGGTGAAGTCGTAACAAGGTAGCCGTACCGGAAGGTGCGGCTGGATCACCTCCTTTCTAGGGAGTACATGAGATGCCCAACACGCATCTCGACTTCCAGGTCGAACAGGAACGGATGCTTGGGTTTTGATCAGTCTGTTCGGTTGCCTCCTGTTTTCCACTCTCCAGCGGTTGGGGCACTCATCTCTTAAGATGAGGCAAACCCGCGACCGTGCACCTTACCAACTAAAGATGTGTTTCTTCAATTTTGCTGCGTCGTAGGTTTCGAGCAGCAAGAAGACCGAGAACCAAAGACAGAACAACAAGTAGAATAAGCTACACAGAGTACGAGGTGGATGCCTTGGCGCTGAAAGCCGATGAAGGACGCGGAGACCGGCGAAACATTCAAGGGGAGCTGCATACAAGCGATGAGCCTTGAGTATCCGAATGGGGCAACCCCTCCAGAGTGATGTCTGGAGACGCCATGATGAACACATAGTCATGTGCGAGGGCAGTGGGCGAACTGAAACATCTCAGTAGCCCGACCAAGAGAAATCAACCGAGAGGCCCGTAGTAGTGGCGAGCGAACCGGGCAGCAAGCCTAAACCAGTGATACTTCGGTATTGCTGGGGTTGTAGGACCAGCATATCGTCATCTCATGAACCACTTAAACACGTCTGGAAAGCGTGACCACAGAGCGTGAGAGTCGCGTAGAGATACGTTTGTCGAGAGACGGCTGGGATCCTGAGTACCACGAGACACGTGAAATCTTGTGGGAAGCAGGGGGGACCACCCTCCAAGGCTAGCTCCTTTCAGCGACCGATAGTGAACCAGTACCGTGAGGGAAAGGTGAAAAGCACCCCGAGAGGGGGATGAAAGAGACCCTGAAACCACGTACTCACCAGCAGTCAGAGGTCACTGTCCCGTTGCGGGACCAAGGACTAATGGCGTGCCTTTTGTAGAATGATCCGGCGAGTGCATCGTCGTCGTCTGGTTAACCAGCGCTAAAGCTGGGCAGCCGGAGGGCAACCGAGTCTGAACAAGGCGTGTGATGGCGGCGATGCGACCCGAAACCATGTGAGCTACCCATGACCAGAGTGAAGCGAAGGTGAAACTTCGTCGAGGCTCGCACCCACCAGTGTTGCAAAACTGGGGGAGGAGTTGTGGGTAGGGGTGAAATGCCAATCGAACATGGAGATAGCTGGTTCTCCCCGAAATGTATTGAGGTACAGCCACAGGGTGTGACTCTGTTGGAGGTAGAGCGCTGGTTGGGCTAGGGGCCGTTGCTTCGGTTACCAACCCCAGTCAAACTGCGAATACTAACAGAGATGACCTGTGAGTGAGACGGCGGGGGCTAAGCTTCGCGCGTCAAAAGGGAAACAGCCCAGACCTTCGGCTAAGGTCTCTAAAGAGCAACTCAGTGTCAAAGGGAGTCTGTGCGCCCAAACAGCCAGGATGTTGGCTTAGAAGCAGCCATCATTGAAAGAGTGCGTAATAGCTCACTGGTCGAGTGCACGGGCACCGACAACGTATCGAGGCTCAAGTTGCTTACCGAAGCCAAGGATTCATGCACTTTGTGTATGAATGGTAGGGGAGCGTTCTCTGTGCCTGTGAAGCCAGATCGTAAGGACTGGTGGAGGCAAGAGAAGTGAGAATGCCGGAATGAGTAGCGTCATCGCGGTGCAAACCCGCGACACCGAAAGCCCAAGGGTTCCTGGGCCACGTCAATCGTCCCAGGGTCAGTCGGGTCCTAAGCCGAGGACGTTATAGTCGTAGGCGATGGCAAGCAGGCAAGGATATTCCTGCACCGCAGAGTATCGTTATGAGCAATGGGGGGACGCGGTAGGGAAGGTGAGCTGATCGAATGGACAGGATCAGTGTGTCTCATGAAGTGCGAAACCGAGGCAAATCCCGGTTTCCTGTGCATGACAGAGGCACCGAGCGCGAGCAATCGCGCGGTAGTCATCGGCACCCACGCCGCCAAGAAAAGCCTCTCGCCAGATACATCTGCGCCCGTACCGCAAACCGACACTGGTGGGCAAAGAGAAATCTCTTCAGGTGAACGAGCGACCCTCTGTCAAGGAACTCGGCAAATTAACCCCGTACCTTTGGAAGAAGGGGGACCCTAGTAGCAACTCTCGTGTAAAGCGAGGGGGGTGAGGGGGTAGCATAAAATAGGCTCAACCGACTGTTTACCAAAAACACAGGTCTCTGCGAACGCGAAAGCGGAAGTATAGGGGCTGACTCCTGCCCAGTGCCGGAAGGTTACGAGGAGCGGTGTGCGTAGCTGCGAATCTAAGCCCCGGTGAACGGCGGCCGTAACTATAACGGTCCTAAGGTAGCGAAATTCCTTGTCGGGTAAGTTCCGACCCGCACGAAAGGAGTAACGAGTTGAGCACTGTCTCGACAGAGGACTCGGCGAAATTGAAGTACCCGTGAAGATACGGGTTACCCACGACAGGACAAAAAGACCCCGTGGAGCTTTACTACAGTTTGGCCTGGAGACGAGGCAAGATGTGCGTAGGATAGGTGGGAGTCGGCGAACCTTTCTTCTTGGAGGAAGGGGAGACAGCAGTGAAATACCACTCTCATCGTGTTTTGTGTCTCACGCGCAGCCGTGATCCGGTGCGCGGACAGGGCCAGATGGGTAGTTTGACTGGGGCGGTCGCCTCCTAAAGAGTAACGGAGGCGCTCAAAGGTTCCCTCAGGGTGAATGGCAACCACCCGCAAAGAGTGTAAAGGCACAAGGGAGCTTGACTGTGAGGCAAACAAGCCGAGCAGGGACGAAAGTCGGACTTAGTGATCCCACATTCCCGAGTGGAAGGAGTGTGGCTCAACGGATAAAAGCTACCCCGGGGATAACAGGCTTATCTTGCCCAAGAGTTCACATCGACGGCAAGGTTTGGCACCTCGATGTCGGCTCGTCGCATCCTGGGGCGGAAGTACGTCCCAAGGGTTGGGCTGTTCGCCCATGAAAGCGGCACGCGAGCTGGGTTCAGAACGTCGCGAGACAGTTCGGTCTCTCTCCGTCGTGGGCATAGGACGATTGAGGGCAGTCATCTTCAGTACGAGAGGACCGAGATGGCTCGACCGCTGGTGTACCAGTTGGGGGGCCTCCCCCATCGCTGGGTAGCTACGTCGAGAAAGGAGAAGCGCTGAAAGCATCTAAGCGCGAAGCCGCTCCCAAGATGAGTCGTCCCACTCTTAATGAGTCAAGATCCCAGGAAGACGACCTGGTTGATAGACGGCAAGTGCACACTTGGTAACAGGTGAGCTGAGCCGCCCTAATGATCGTACGGCTTATTAACCGCTCTGTCTTCGCTTTTCGGTCTTCTGCTACTCGCAAACGCGGGCGCAGCAAAATTGAGGAAATACATCTTTCGTTGCATTCCCTTGTAAATAAGGCAAAGCTAGAAATAAATAGCAAAAAGAACACAAGCCAACGGTAATTATCGTTGGCTTGTGTTCTTTTTGCTATTTAGCCCATTCCGATTATGTCCTCAAAACATCATGCAAAGCTCGGCGCGGGCTACGCAATGCCTCGTGTGTTGGATACCCCAAGCGAAAAGGCATCAAAGGTTCCCATGAGGAACTGCCTATCAACGTTTTGAGTGCGTCGCCAAAGCGCGGTGGGATACCCTGAGTCGTTTCCCGATCCGCACGTTCAGCTATCTGATTCATCGGCTGCATCGCCAGTCCGTGAACCGTTGCCCATAAATGCATGCGTTGCCACAAGCGGCCAGCGCGCATCCGTTGCGCATTATCATGGCTCTGCCGCACGGCGAGCAAGCCAAGGACACCTGCACTACGTGCCTGCTGTTCGGTATTCTGAATGAAAAAGTCATCCTGCTGGTCTTGTGGTAATGATGGCAAGATCTTGCCAAATGCACGTTGCAGATCAGATAGGCCCTGTACATCCAGAGTAATGCCTGAGCGGTGCTGCTGGACCTCTTGCCAGTTGTTGCGCATCCAGCGAGCACTGTCCTCATTCTGTACTTTGTCCGCTACCAGCGCTTTTGCTGCTGCTACCATCAGATCAGCGACTCGCTTGCGCTCGTCTGAGCTAGTAAACCAGAACACCGTGACATCGGTATCGTCGTTGAGTGCATGTAGCGCATCTAGGGTCGCCGTGGCCACGGGACGCGTGCTATCGTAGGGATAGCGATTGGTATGGCGACGTGCAATCGCTTGGTAGAGATCGGTGACATTGGTAGCGCCCGGTGCTAGCTCTATGCGCGCCACTGCCGTCGCATCCGCTGGATCTGGCAACAGAGTCACCTGTGTCGCATACCCATTGGTAGCGGCTGCCAACAATAGATTCTCCAAAGCACAGCCCAGGCCGATATGCATCTCACGTAGTAGCGGGTCAATGTGGCCAAGGTTGCGTTGGTGATCGGCAAACAGATCAAGCTGTGTCTTGCGGACACGGAACAGCCAGGGCTGTGAGTCATGCGGATTGGCGGCTAGTATGGCGGCCCGTACAAGATCTAACGGGCCTTTCGTCGCCGTATGCCATTGCTCCCAGGGTTCATAGGCAGGACCCTCACCCGTACTGAATACCCCTTGATCGACCGCCCGCCAGATGATGCCCCCGCTCAGCAAAACCAGCAGACCAGCACCACTGCCAACAATCACCTTCCGGCGGCTGATTGCTGGTCGGCGAGACGAACTTGCTCCAGGCGCAGGTGTAGCAGTGTTCTCCTGTGTAGACAGAGTCATTTCCTCCTTGGTCATTGAGGTAAAATAAAAATAAAACACTAGAAATAGCAATGTCTAAGTTTAAAACATGCACGACACTCATTATTCTCTTGTCAGACAAACAATTGAGTAACGAGACTTATATTTAAATTATAGACAATAAATGGCTTTAATACAAGATTGAAAAAAGCAAAAGTGGAAATGCGTGAGTGAGCGTCAATTTATTGTGCCATGCCCGCCAAATATATCCGTAGCCGCGCAATTCATTGCGCCATGCTCGCCAAAAATTAACGCTCACCTGTATATCGGCCATGTAGCTTGACACTTCCCACAATCGCTGTTATCATAACAGCGCCAAAGTTGCATAAGTGTGAAGCGTTCTATTGCGCTGTGAACAAGTAAATGCAATAGTGGCACTACAGACGTTCCACATAAGTAATGCTTGTGTGGTCTCCTCCTACGCCGTAAGGCGCGGTTATGACGGCATACACGCCACATTGTCGGTTTTAGTTTGCTCATGCCACTGAAATTGCGTGAGTGAGTGTTCTAGCGAATGGAACTGTGAGGATGGCTCTCCACCTACGCCACCCACGTATCCTGCTGGAGTGGGCGTAGGGGAATAATTCCTAGGGAGAGTGTAAAAAGGTATGTTTGCGGTTATTAAAAGTGGTGGATTACAGCACAAAGTATCCATTGGTCAGACGATTCAAGTCAATCGGCTGGCGCTTGAAGATGGCACACAGATTCGCATTCGTGAAGTGTTGCTCATCTCAGATGCTGATCGCTCGTTCATTGGTGCTCCTTTCGTGGAGAATGCCGAAGTACTGGCAACCGTCGGTGGGCCGATGCGTGGCAAAAAGTTGATCGTCTTCAAATACAAGTCCAAGAAGCGCTATCGCCATCGCCGTGGTCATCGCCAGGATCTGACCCTGCTCACCATTGACGATATCGTTGCGGACGGCAAGAGTCTGCTGACCGGCGAGGCACCTCGCGTGAAGGAAACGACCAGCATAGAGACTGAAGAGGAAGCGACCCCTCTGACCGTAGAAGAGGCATCGGCTACCGACGCAGAAAGTAGTACGGAGGAATAAAGCCATGGCACATAAAAAAGGTGTAGGTAGCTCACGTAATGGGCGCGATAGCAATCCTAAGATGCTTGGCGTTAAGCATTATGATGGCGAGCTGGTGACGGCTGGCAGTATTATCGTACGCCAACGCGGGACGAAGATTAAGCCTGGTAAGAATTTGGCCATGACTCACGGACGCGTCGTTCGGTGAGCATTTTGACCGAGTTCCCCGGTCGCCCTTCCATTGCTGAGTTATTAGCGGGCGATGAGGAAGAGATCGCTGTAGCAAGTTCATAGCTTCTACTAAGGAACAATACCGATCAAATAAGCCTTACAGAACGCCCGTTCTGTAAGGCTTATTTGATCGGTATTGTTCCTTGTGGGTGCCCTGCGCGGCTCCAACATGTCCTTGCGGCCATTACCGAGACTTCTCCTCCACTGCCTCTTCTGCTTTCGCTTCTGCCGCCGGTGCTTCATTCTCTTTAATAATCATTATTTGCTGATCCGCAGCGGGTTCTACTGCATCTGACTCGTCTGAAGGCTCTTGCTCATTCTTCTCTGCTCTTGCCTGCTGCTGGTCGTGCTCGGCCTCCGTAATGTTCGCTATTGATACGTCCTTAGCTTTCTGAGGAATGCCATAGGTCGCAGCAACTTCTCCGGCGGGTACAGGTTTGGAGTTACGTAGTACCCAATAGGTAAGCGGAATGACCACTAGAAAGACGAGCAGCGAGGTCCATTGCGCCTGTTTCAGCTGTAAGCCGAGAAAGGGCATAATGGCGTTATCACGTGTAAAGAATAAGAAGAACTGAGTAATGGTATAGCAGTACAGGTAGACAAGCATGAGGATGCCTGGACGTGTGACACGGCGAGCCAAGTAGAGCATTAATGCCAGCACAACGAGATTAGTCAGCAATTCATAAGCAGCTGCGGGCTGCACAGGTACGTTGCAGATGTTGGAATTGGGGAGACAGGCCCAGCTATTAGGGTGTTGATAGACAGTTGACCACGGAAGGTTATCGCTGCGATAGCCGACGATATCGCCATTAATAATATTGCCGATACGCCCAAAGATCTGTCCTACTGCTCCGAATAAGACGCCAGCATCGATGAGCACCAGCGGGTTGATGCGCTCGACGCGAGCACGCCAGAAGAGGGTGGCAAGCACCAGGAAAATAGCACCGTAGAAGGCCATGCCGCCCTCCCAGGTGGCAATGATCCGCAGTGGGTGCATGAGATAACCCTGTACCAGGTCGGGCTGCTGCAAGACAAAATAGAGGCGACCTCCAAGGACACCAGCCCCAATACACCACCATAATACACGATAGATCAAATCCTGATCAATCCCTTTGCGGTCGGTATAGCCTTTGATGGCCCATAGGCCGATAACAATGCCGACAACATACATCAGGCCATACCAGCGTAGCGCCAATGGTCCCAGGTGAACAATGACGGGATCTATATTAATGTAGATGTAGGGGGAACCGATACGTATCCAGCCCCAATCCAGTACATAAGCAAGATGGATAAAGCCCATAAAATTTCTCCAATACAAACAATAATCTCTCTTTTTGCTGCCTCCTATCATAGTACGCATGACAAATAGACGCAAGTAGGCGGGAGTATCTTCAAATAAGTATCTTCAAATAAGTGCCTTGCAAAAGCAGAGAAAGATAGCTACAATACCCACAGTAAACCTTTCTAGCAACGAGCGGAGGACGCATGCAAGGGCCACAACGTATTGCAATCGATGGACCAGCTGGCTCTGGAAAAAGTACGATTGGCGAGCAATTGGCACAGCGGCTAGGCTATCTCTATTGCGATACCGGAGCGATGTATCGTGCGCTCACTTGGCTTGCTCTGGCAGAGGGGATTGATATGGGTAATGGGCCAGCGCTAGGACAGCTCGCTCAGCATGCGCAAATCACTATTAGCCCACCTCATATTGCAGATGGACGGCAATACACGGTGATAGTGCGTGGACACGATATTACTTGGCAAATACGCACGGCAGCCGTGACTGGCTCAGTTTCTACTGTGTCGTCTCATCCAGAAGTCCGTACAGTTCTTATCGCGCAACAGCGTGCCATGGCTCAGCAAGGCCACATCGTCATGGTCGGGCGCGATATCGGTGCAGTCGTACTCCCAGATGCGGAATTAAAAATCTACCTCACTGCCAGCCTGCAAGAACGTGCACGCCGCCGTTATGCTGAACTAGAAGAACGTCTGGGAAAGAATAATCCTGATCTACCTACATTGCAAACAGTTATGAATGATATACAGCAACGCGATTCTATTGACCGTGATAATATGCGCCGCGCTAAAGATGCGCTAGTGATAGTGACAGACCATCTTGGCGTTGCGCAGGTATTACAGAGAATCTATTATTATGTGGAGGCTATCGTATGAAGCAGGATGTGAGCGACATCAGCGCACAGAATGGAAAAGTTGTGCAATCAGTTAAACAACAAAAAACAGAGAAAAATCTGTATGATCCCTATTCTACTCCACGTATTTTATATGAAATGGTACGTTGGTTCGCCATCTTTATTTTCTCCCTTATTACACGCATCCATATACGTGGGCGTTACTACCTCCCGAAAAAAGGACCATATATTCTCGTTTGTAACCATCTATCCTGGACTGATATCCCGCTTATTCCACTGTTTGTTCCTGGAAAAGTCACCTATATGGCGAAGGAAGAGCTTTTCCATAGCCCAGTAGGCTGGCTTGTACGTTTTCTCGGAGCATTTCCGGTCAAGCGTGGTGAAGGTGATCGCCAGGCTATTCGCTCCGCCTCCGAGCAGTTGAAAAATGGGAAAGTCTTTGTAATTTATCCAGAGGGGACACGCAGTAAAACTGGTACACTGGGCAAAGCACACTCTGGCGTTGGCATGATTGCGCTCCGTGCGCAGGTCCCCGTTATACCAGTGGCCATCTGGGGTACCGAAAATGCGCTCAAAAAATTCGGTACGGATGTGACTATCTCATATGGTAAGCCGATACTCTTCAAACCAAAGGGGACGAAGATTACGCGCGAAGATATTGATTATGCAACCGAGGAGACTATGCGCCACATTGCGGCGATGCTTCCAGCCTCATATCGTGGAGCATATGGAGAAACTCAGTCGTAAGATCACGTAGTGCTACAAGGCAACGCCAGAAAGAAAGTCGTGCCATCTAGCTCAGAGGACTTGATCCAGATCTGCCCTCCATGTTGCTCGACAATTAAAATGGCTCAAAAATATGTGCTTGGTCCTCTGAGGGGATTGGATGATTGTTATTGTGAACTGCACAGATTGCACGCGAAAATTCCTGGCTTACACGAACACCCACCGCACTATTTGCTGGTGAATACTTTATGGCATTAGTAACTAAATTGGTGAGCACCTGTGTAATACGTTGAGTATCAGCTTGCAGTATCACGGGGACAGAGGGAAGCTCTAACTCAATACAACGCCCTGAAAGAGCCTGTTGCTCAACGATCACTTCACGGCAGAGTTCCCCCAGATTACACTCTGTGAGCCGCAAGGGAAATTTTCCTGATCTTAAACTATGGATATCGAGCAGTGCGTCAATTAACGCATTGAGACGTTGGCTTTGTGTTTTGATCTGTTCCAGGGACGTTTGCAATGCCTGTCGTTCGCAGGCTGCTGGCTCTAGCTTAGCAAGGTGGCGCAAGGAAAGCTGTGTCTGAAGGAGTACGGTGGTAAGCGGAGTTTTTAACTCGTGCGAGGCTTGTGAAAAATAGATATCCCTACGCCTATTTTCTCGCTCGCATTGCTGAGTGAATTCCTCTAAGCGCTGATGGCTTTGGGCAAGAGCTAGATGAGCCAACTCCTTTTCTCGTGTGTATAACTCTCGTTCAGCGGCAAAAGCACGCTGTTGAGATCTTTTACGCTGAGTTATGATAAGAATGACTATCAGTTCTCCAAGGATGTAGGGACTATACATTAGAACATCTTTCCAATCATTAAATGTGAGGAAGCCGAGAGGTGGAACAATAAAGGCGTCGAGTAGCAGGAAGCCTGTACCAATTGCTAGTATTGCTGGTCCTGTTCCCCATAGCCAAGCAATGAGCACTACGACTAATGAGAATGGCGCGCCAGAAATATACGGTGATACACCTATGCGTTGCTCAGTATAAGCTGCTAATAGTGCCATGCCCTCCAGTAGTGGGCAGGCAAGATAGCCAATGGTCAGTGACTGCCATGAGTCATCGCCAAGAAAGTATTTTTTCTGCTCTTGGAGGAGCTGAAATAGACTACGAGCATTGGCCCGTTGAAAATGCTGATCTGTCTCTTCCATAGGATCTTTTTGTTACCTTGCTACCTCGTTACCATCAGTGGCGCAAAATACGAGTACGATCACAAAGGCAAAACGTCGAGTAAACAGGAAAAGTTTCGCTTGCTGACATAACGAGGTTGTTTTTTATAGCCAAATTAGGTAAATGCAAAAACTCTCTATTCATATCAATAACTCCTTGTACCTAGAACGCCTGTATATTACAATAGGGGCACAAAGATGATGTAAAATTAGGGAGAGAGTTGAGATGGCTTGGCATATTATTACGCCGAGCCACCATCGTACCTTCGGAGGATAAAAAAGTGATAGAACAGAGATTAAGCATGTACGATGACCTCTTTGAAAAAGATCCCAAAATGCAAAAAATACTGGATGAACGTGAAGCAAGAGCAACAAGAAAAGCGATAGTCTCTTACGTTGCCAAGCGCTTCCCATCGCTTACCGATTTGGCACGCCAACGTGTCATGCAAATCAGCGAACTATCTCTATTAGATACATTGCTAGATAACCTTTTCACTGTATCTGATGAGGTAACAGCCCGCAAGCTCCTTGAGTCTAGTGTTGCTTAATAGCAAAGAGGAAGGGAAACACTAGGTTTTTGCAGTTTTCCTTCTTCTTTGCTATCCCAACGTTTGGCTTGCTCGACCTCATAAGTTTGCTCGTCGTGTACTCTAGCTTCATCTGGATTGAGACCAGCGTTACGGCGAGCATGACGCTAACGCAGGAAATCCTAATTTCACGCCGGACAGATCCAAAAGAACGGACATGCCGGACAACGCAATGGCTCAGCCGGAGTCGCAGGATACTCATCGCGTGCCAAGCCAGCCAGACTCTGCTCCACAGCATCGTAGAGACTCTGTTCCTTCTTTGCCGTCATCTTAATTGGCACCACTTCGCCGGTACTCATATTATGGCTGTGTAGTTCGACCTCTTGACCGGGGTGTTGTTGTTGGTAGGCCAGTTTGTAGAGTAGCTCGCGCGTCTCAGCTGGCGGCTTGTCCTTGCGTCGTCCAAAACGGGTGCGCACAAATTTTACCGGCGCTTGCGTTGACGTTTCCGTGCGATCGACGGTGACATGGATCTGCTGGCCTGCAATAGCGACGGCAAAGCGTTGCCGCAAGTACCAGTTTGTCTGCTCTTGTATAGAGAGGTCTCGCTGTACTGCCTCAACAATCTCGTGTCCATGCTCCTCGTACAGCGCGGCAAAAGGTTCCATATGGCCACCTGCGGCCTGCCAATGCTGAGTATAGAGTTCGCGTAGGTCCTGCTGCATTGATGGACGTTGCTGTGCACTATTGGCTTCCCGTGTCTGCTTCTGCAATTCTTCTACTGTTTTTTGTGT
>VBJK01000333.1:11860-13187 GCA_005879655.1 Chloroflexota bacterium
TCTGGCAGCATGCCGGTAGGTGCTGTGATGGGACTAGAACGAGCCTGCGCAGGAAAACGCCGCTGGAGCAGTCCAGGCAGATAGACAACGGGAAATTCTAACCCTTTGCTGGCGTGCACTGTCATGACGCGAATTACGTCTGCCAGCTCTTGCTCGCTCTCGTCATTGCCAGCACGACTGCCATCCTGGCGCAACATTACCAGTATTGTGAGGTATTCAAGAAACCCCTTCACCTGCTCTTCAGTGGGTACAGTTGCAGTAGCCGCTGACCCACCTTGTTCATCCTCTTGCTGACCCGCAGAGCGCGTGCGTGCCTGCTGTTGGGCATCATAGCGCCGCGCTAATTGTAAGAGTAGATCGTAATCGGCCAGTAGCGTGGCATTACGTTCGTCTTCTCGATTGCTGAGCAGGTCGCGCAGTAATGATGTTTCGATAAGCAAGTATTGTCCCAGCAGGGACCAGATATTAGGAGCATGCAGCAATGTCTGCAAAATGTTCGATAAACGTCGTAGAGATGATTGTCCTGCAATGCTTATGGTCTGTGGCCACTCGCCATTGAAGAGTAGGCTACGTGGGGAAGTTTTCTGTTCTTGAGCGTAGAGCAGGAACAATTCAGTATCTGCTTGCGTGAGAGGATGTTCTGGCTGTCGCGCAGCACGGAGCAGTCCCATGGCGCAAGGATCGATGAGCAGTGATACTATGGCAAGCAGATCTTTGACATGCTCCTGTTCAAGGACGCTGCTTCGTTCGATCACCGGCAAGCCAACCGCCGTCAGGACACGAGTCACCTTCTGTACTAACGCTCGCGTACGGCAAAGTACAACGATGTCTTTATATGCATAGCCCTTGCGATGCTTAGAGCGGATATCTTGTACCAGACCAGCTAGTTCGCTGCGATCATCTGCCGCTGTGGCCAGTGACACATAGCTATCGGGATGAGTCAGACGTACAGGCTGATTTTTTCCTGGCTCCTGCCCCAATTCCAGCTGTCTACAACGGAACGCCTCGGCCATGGCGACTAGGTCGGGACGCGAGCGATAATTGCGGCTGAGCGGTAGAATAACGGCACGCGGAAAATCAGTCTTGAACTGGCTGATATTAGCCGGGGAAGCGCCACGAAACCTGTAAATAGCCTGGTTGGCGTCACCTACGACCCAGACACGATGCCCCTCACCCGCCAACTCGCGCAACAGGATGCCGCTGGCACGATTCACATCCTGAAACTCATCAACTAGTACCTGTTGATACTTTTGCTGCTGCTCTCGCAAAACATCCGGGCACTGGCGTAGGAGCTGTACTGCTAACACCAACAACCCGCCAAAATCGG
>VBJK01000179.1 GCA_005879655.1 Chloroflexota bacterium
GTGAGACACATTTCAAACTCTGGACTGCCGCCGCTTTTTATCAACTGATCGAGCGCATCACCTCAGTACATATCCCTCGTAATACAGGGGACTTCCGCCTGCTGGATCGACGGGTTGTCGATGCCTTGATCACGATGCGCGAACAACATCGTTTTATGCGTGGCCTCTCCGCCTGGGTTGGCTTTCGTCAGGAGGCAGTGCAATATGTACGGCAGGAACGCTTTGCGGGCGAGACAAAGTATCCCTTGCGCAAAATGATTCGTTTCTCTCTTGATGCGATTACCAGCTTTAGTCATGTCCCGCTCCAGCTCGCGACGAGTTGTGGCTTTTTTCTTGCTGGCCTGAGTCTGCTTGGTATTGTGGTGGCGGCTATTCTACGCCTCTTCACTGGTGCAATTGTCGGTCAGGCATCAACATTGATTCTGGTGCTCTTTCTGGGCGGCATTCAGCTGATCTTTTTGGGCATTATAGGGGAATATCTCGGTCGCATCTATGACGAGGTGCGTGCGCGCCCGCTCTATATTGTGCGAGATGCTCTCTTAGATGAGAAGTGATGCGCCGGAGCCTCATAGAGAAAGTAGGGAGTGTGGGCAATGCTTGGCGCGCCGAGCATTGCCCACACTCTCTACTTTCTCTATGAGATTATACTCGGTGTATACGAGGGGCATAAGCCCAGAAGAGACCGATGATAAAGACAAAGAAGACCACGATCATAAGTCCCAAGATGGGGTCAACAATCTCGGAGATAGAAAACTGGAATGTCGCAGCCAGAGTGAGTAACACCAACCAGAGAACGCCAAGGATGGGCAAGATATACAGCCAGTTAAAGCGTTTATCTGGATTGCCATCACTGGACTGTGATGTATCATACTCAAGTTCTGAATCGATTTGCTCCATGACATCGCTTTTATGCAAGTTCATGTAGGCCATTGGAACGATGGCCTACATACGTTGTATCCTATTATAGTTCTAACTCACCACTGGCGCAACCATGCAGGCCACGTTGCCAAATAAAAAACGGCCTCAACGGCCTATGGCAAGAGAAGTTTTCGTGGGAGTCGCCCATTCACTAGAATTGGCAAGTGGTGTAGAAGATTGACGGACAACGGGGAGGGGGCGCAATTGGTTGAGGTAACGACGTAATTCACGTGCGTTCACCAGATACATCGAGCCATCACTCGAAGAGGGGATCTTACCTTCAGCAATAGCACAACATACATCAGCAAGAGTCGGGATACGGTCGGACATGAGACACCTCCCTACGCAGTACTAAGATGCGCTCTGTTTCCGTGTAACGTACAGTCCCTCTGTTAGCAACTGCTCTGTGTTCCACGGAGGGAAGAACCATCGATTTTCACTCAATTACTAAAACACAGCGATTTTTAAGTTTATTCCACGGCTTAGCTGACATCGCTGATTACACTTCTTCGTCTCCTTCGCTGGCATGCGAGCTATCCAGTATAGCCTCATCGTCCAAAAGCCCCCTGATAGGATCAATATACATCATTCTACGAATAAGGTCAATCTGTTTGATTGTCTGCTTGATCGCTGGGATAAGTACTTCGCTGCGATCAGCTTTTTGGATGACGTAGACATCATTGCCACCGGTAGGCATGATATCCACAATAACGCCCACCTCGTTACCGTCGAGCGTACACACGCGTAAACCAAGAATATCGTGTTGGTAGTAAGAATCAGGAGGGAGCTGCGCGATCTGGTCGAGTGGAATACACAGATCGTGATTACGCAAGAGTTCGGCGGCGTTTGCATCGTCGATCGTGCTTAACTTGAGCACTAGCATCTCGCCTTTATAAGGACGCACTCCCTCTATCTTATAACACGCATAAGCAGGTGCAAGATAGACAGCATCCAACTGGACAAAGCGATCGGGAATATCGCTCAGTGGCAACACTTTTAGCTCGCCGCGAATACCAAAAGGGGCCACTATTGTACCTATAGTAGCCCATTCTTTTTTTTGCATTTACAGAATTTCTAGAGAAGTATGTCGTCCCTCACGTGTACCGCCAGCACGCAAGAGAGCGCGCATGGCTTTGGCGACACGACCCTGACGACCAATGACCTTGCCGAAGTCGTCTGCTGCGACATGGAGTTCCAATACCAGAGCGTGGCGGTCATTGCGTACTTCACGAACCTGCACAGCTGAAGGGTCATCGACCAATGACTGAGCTAGGTACTCAATCAATTTCCGCATAACTTAACCTTACTTCAGATACTACTGAGCTTCAGGAGCTTGTGCTTTTTTCGCTGCTTTTGCCTGCTCGAAGCGCTCCATAATGCCTGTGCGCTTCATCAGAGAGGCGACCGACTCAGTCGGTTGTGCACCATTTTGCAGCCAACTGAGAGCTTTCTCTTCATTGATATTAATGGCAGAAGGCTCAACGCGTGGATTGTACCAACCAATATTCTCGATAATGCGACCATCGCGGGGTGAGCGCGAGTCGGCTACCACAACGCGATAGCTAGGGGCCTTCTTCATCCCTGTACGTTTTAAGCGAATTTTAACAGTCATGCTTGTCTTTATCTCACCTCTTCCCCACTAAGGGGTCTGTATTTTCTCACACGCCGCATTCCAGAGCGATGCCCATTGCTGGGCAGACTTCTATCAACAGCACCTTACAGTGCCCCCTGAACTTCGGCTATGCTAGGATAGCACGGAGTAAGAAAATTGTCAACGTAATTTCCATGCATCGCTTCAAGATTATCATGGTCATAAGAGTGTTTTCATTTTACGTGTCACTACAATATACAGAACAATTACTATAGCAAGGCCAGCGAGCATTGGTAGCGTATAATCCTGCATGAGTCGTACCGCCAGCACCCAGCGCCGCCCCAGATTCCAGCCAATCGCTAGCAGCGTAGAACACCAGATAATAGAACCGACAGTGGCGGCAAACAAGAAGTGCACAAAGTTTGCATGCGTGAAGCCAGCTGAAAAACAGGCAAAGGGTCGAATATAAGGAGTTATACGCGAAAAAAAGATCATCCATAGCCCCAATTTTTGGAACCAGCGCTCTACAGTATCAACTTTTTGTTCTTCTATATGAAAAAAACGTATTATCTGCAAGAGGAGAGAACTACCCCCACGTGCCCCCACGGTATAAGCCAGGCAAGCTCCTGCAACACTCCCGACAATCGCGGTAGAAGCCAAAATCCATATATTCAAGTGCCCAAATGAAGCCAGCGCCCCAGTAAACAACAAGAGCGAACTATTCAGAATTGGGACGCCAGCACTCTCTAATAGCAAGATCACAGCAACTGTGAAGTAGATGAGCAGTGGCTGGGTATGTAACAGAAATTGTGTCACAGTATGCACAAAATTAATCCTTTCCCCACTCTCAAAGGGGAGCATTTACATATAAGTATCGGTCTAGCCTTTTAGTGCTACGAACAGCATTGTATGCTAGTTACGAAAACGTTATTATAGTCATATAGCATAGCTCTTCTTTCTTACCTATTCGTGCTTGCTTTACAGAGAAGTGACATAATGAAGAGCAAAGTCGTTCTAAGCAATATACAACGCTTACTGTTCAGCCTTCGTAAGATAGATGGAACATGTAAAAAATATTCATGGCGTTAAAAGCAAAATATATGCTATATATGTAATTTTATCATGTATTCATACAATAAAAAGAGAGAGAGTATAGAGCAATGAAGGTGGCTGATCCATCACCAGTAGAAAGCAAACCTCCACTTCAACCAAGCCGAGGCCAGGCGCGTTTTGCCTTTAGCGTACTACTCGTTATCAATATACTCAACTATGCAGACCGTTTTGTGCTGCCTGCAATATTGCGTAGAATACAAGCGTCACCCGCTCAAGGGGGCTTGGGTTTAACGAATTTTGAGGCGGGCTTAATTGGCTCGTCATTTCTGCTGGTGTATGCTCTGGCAACACTCCCGATCGGCGTCTGGGCAGATCGGGGCGTACGCAAGAATATTGTGGCCATCTGTGTCGGCATCTGGAGTATTGCGACTGTGCTGGCGGGCATCACCAGAAACTTTTTACAATTGTTCCTTGTGCGCTCTGTGCTTGGCATAGGTGAAGCGGGCTACGCACCAGCTTCCCTGTCACTGTTGGGTGATTTTTTTCCCAAGGAAAAGCGTGGTCGAGTACTTTCTTACTGGTCGTCAGGCACCTTGATTGGAACCGCCATTGGCTTCTCTATTGGTGGTCTGGTGGCGGATAGGCTGGGTTGGCGTTGGGCGTTCTACGTGGTTGGTCTGCCGGGTCTGATTGCCGCGTTTCTCATTTGGCGTTCGCTGGAGCCTAAGCGTGGTGCATTTGACAGTGAGCAAGAAGGTGAGCAAGATGTTGAGTTGGAGACTGCGCATGGCAGTATTGGTAAGGATTTTTTTGGTACTGTTAAGCAGCTTTTACATATTCCGACATACTGGATGTTGCTTGGTGCACTTACCTTTAGTTTCTTCACCATTGGGGGGGCTTCGTTCTGGCTACCAAATTACTTTGGTAAGACTTTTAATCTCTCTGAGGCACCGGCGGGGGCTATCTCTGGTGCCATACTGGTAATTGGAGGATTAGTCGGTACGATTGTTGGGGGGTGGTTGGCGGATGTGGCCCAAAAACGACGACAGGAAGGGCGTCTGCTGGTCTCTTCACTTGGCTTATTGCTTGGTGCGCCACTCATCTTTGTGGCGTTGCTCATTCATACACTACCGCTCTTTAGTGTCGTCTTTCTCTTGGCCGCTATGTTTCTCTCGTTCTGTACTGGCCCGCTGAACGCTGTGATTCAGGATATCATTAAGCCAGACCTGCGCGCGACGGCGGTTGGTTTCTCGTTGCTCTTCGCACATATCTTAGGTGACGCATCGGCACCATCGCTGATTGGCTTGCTTGCAGATAAAAGTAGTCTTAACGCAGCATTGCTTGTTACAGCACCCACCGGTCTTCTCATTGCGGGTATCGTCTGCTTGATTGGGTTGCGTACGGTCGCACGCGATATGCGAAATATGGAAACTCAATTGCATAAATAGCATGTTGCTAAGTAACTAGAGAGTTAATACATGATTTATAAGAAAAGCTTTGTATTATCAGGTATTCTGATAATACCGTTATTACTGTTGTTTACTGCCTGTGGCGGAGATAGGAGTGATAGCGGAGGCACTAACACAGCGGCGGGACCAGGAAGTACGACTGTGCCTGTGACGATTACGCCTGAGCAGGTTACTCCCAAAACGGCACAAGGCACTACTGGTACCGGACCGTTCATCATTGGCACTCCAATGCCTGTATCTGGGGGGAAGGCTGGCAGTCAACAGGTTGTACTGGCTGATCGCGTACTGGTCATTAATGAGGCCAGTATGCAAAAAGGGGCGAGTGCAGAAACAACGCTTGTTAACTTGGACCTGTCGGTAAGAAACACTAGTAGTAATGCTATTATGAACCAGTCTTCTTTCTTCGCGTTGATGGGGCCGGAAGGCGATACCTTTGCCTATCAGTATAATAGCTCCGACAACTTCTATGGTCCTATCGCAGCCAATAGCACGCGTAATGGCATGGTTGTGTTTCAGGTTCCTACAGCCGCTGCAACTAGTCTGAGACTCCTGTATCGTCCTGAGGTTGCAACGGAGACCGCCATTCTGCCCTTAAAGACCTGAGCCTAAAGCGCTTTGGTTTCCTCATGCAATAGCTTGTGAGGTAAGTATAAAGTTGATAGTTTACTAGTAGTACTTGTTTGTGTAGTACTTGTTTGTAAGGAAGGTATTTTTCAATGAAAGGTAGTGTGAAGAAGTTCTTCATAAGCTCTCTGGCGTTAACAATTGTTACGTTTAGCGCTCTCTTGGCTGTTGGGGGGGTATTTCATGTGTATGGGCAAGCGTCAGCCGCAGCTGGAGTGAGTAGTGTGACCGAGCACACGACGCCTGGCGGAAATCCTTGGGGAACTGCTTTTGATAGTAGTGGTCGAGTTTGGGTGGCAATGCCCGGCTGCGATCTCGCGCCCAGTTGCCCTAGCAGTACTGCTCCTGGTAAGCTGGGTTTGTTTGATCCTGTGTCCCATAGCTGGGTGACTACCGTTTCCCTACCCAAGGGATATGGGCAACCGCTCTTTGTCGCTATCGATCAAAATGGCAAAGTGTGGTTTACGATGCCCGTGACAAATGCTATTGGTAGGTATGACCCGTCAACAACCAATGTATCCCAATGGGCTGTACCAACTGCTAGCTCTGGTCCCTGGGGCCTCGCTATTGACTCAGACGGAACCATCTGGTTTACTGAGCATTACGGGAACAAGATAGGCTCCTATGATCCTGATACAAATAGTTTTGAAGAAAAAGCTACTACTGCTACTAATAGTAATCCTTACGGTATTACTGTGGATAAATCAGATAATATCTGGTTCACTGAGAATGTTGATACTGTTGCGCAAATTGGCAAATATAGTAGCGAAGGAGTATTGAGTGAGTATAAAATACGTAACACGCCAACGGGTGGTACTGGTCTCACGCCTCACCAGATCACAATAGATCAGAATGGCAATATCTGGTGGTCAGAGGGCTGGGTTCATGCCGTTGGCATGCTCAATCCTGCTGCTGCTCAACCAGGAACGAATAATGGGGTGAAGGAATATAGTTATACTCCCTCTTGTAGCTCTTGTGGCTCACATACTTCGGGTATTAAAGCTGGTAAACAGGGTCTGATCTGGTTGGATGATTCGCTGCAAAATACGTTCGGTTCTTTTCCTATTGGTGGTGGGGCATTCTCTTTCACTAATACTGCGGGACATCCCCATGATGGCCTCAATGTTGATGCACAAAATAGGATCTGGTTTGATGAGGAATTTGCCAATAAATTAGCGGTGGCTATTCCATCATCTGTCTCTGTAACAGCTACAGCGACCTCAAAGCCTGCTTCACCGACGCCAACTCCCGCTCCAGGAACCGTGCTGGGACAAGATACGTTCCAGCGAGCCAACCAGTCTCTGTGGGGCAAGGCTTCAGACGGACAGAGCTGGGGTGGTGATGCCAATACCAATAATGTGTTCTCCATCTCCAACAATAGTGGGCGTGTCTCAAATACTAGTAGTACCAGCTATAGTGCTGTGTTGGGGGCGACTGCTTCTAATACAGAAGTGACTACGAGTGGTTCAATCAGTTCCTTCAGCAATAGCAACTTCGGTCCAGTCCTTCGCTGGACGGATGGGAATAATTGGTATAAAGCCTTTATTGATGGCTCAAGCTTGACTATGCAGAAGAAGGTCAATGGTGCTACTACGATCATCAAGAGTGTCTCGTTTGCAGCGGCTTCTGCAACGTCGTACACCATTCATTTTCGTATCACAGGCTCGACCTTGACGGCGAATGTGTGGGCTTCTGCTGGTACTGAACCTGCTGGTTGGATGCTAACTGCAACTGATAGCTCTTTGACTAGCGGGTATGGTGGTCTACGTACCCTTACGCAGAGTGGTACCCTTACGATTACATCATTGGTAACAAAGTCGCTCTAAGTTCTGTGTCCATCTACAAGAGCACGAGCATATCCAGATCAGGTCTTCCCCGATCTGGATATCTTTCTTTTAGAGAGTCATGCGTTTGGTCGGTCTGTCCGACCTATACCTGCTTATGCCGGAGGTTGCACTTCTGCTCCACTTTCTCCCACTCGCTCTTACGAGTATTCAAAACGCACCTTCACCCTCCCAAACTGTAAAAGATCCCCATCATGCAAAGCATACTCCTGCCCTGGCGTGAGGACGACCCCATTTAATCTGGTCTTATTGATACTGTTGAGATCCTCAACGAGATAATCCTGCTTCTCAGCAATCCTGGCATGCCGCCGTCCCACGGTGCGACTTGTCAGGTTAATATCTGGATCTGTCTGCAAAGTTGGATCGTGTCGTCCTATCGTGATGGGCGAGGTATCCAGCGAGATGGACTCCCCTGTCTCAAGCACGATGAGGCGGGCTTCTTTGCGAACAGGTGACATAGCCAAAAGCTCCTTCCCTGTGTTTTTGGCAATCATTGAATGATCTTGCTCTTCAAAAGCGTATCATGCTCATGCACAAAATACAAGTAGATTAGTATATCTCAGGTATACGACGATCATCCCCAACTGAATAGAGGGAAGGGAGTCAACAACCCTCACAGGAGGAGATGCGTTGACGGCTTTGGAGAACGAGATGCTTGGCTTCAGGTCGCCCAATGTTCTGGCGCTACCACTGCCATTTTCAATTTACTATCTATACATTTATAATTCTTGTTGCTCTCAACAGAACGATGGGCTATCGCCATCTTGGTGTATGGATGAGCAAGAAAGACGAGCGAAGTGTGAGCGCTTGTTTTGTACGATCAGGTTTGCTTGTGTTGTAGCAGCTGATGGAATATGCTGTGGCCCGGCTTCTGGTGGCGATGGTCTTTTTCATACTCCGGTCCCGTCTGCGTGCTCGACTGGCATGCCGAGCTGATGGAGATGAGGATGGATCAAATTGGCCTCAATCAGCAGATCTCGATCTGCCAAGATCCTCTCTGGCGTTCCATCCGCGAGCACGCGCCGCTGCTCACCAATCACCAGCACCCGCGTCGCAATCAGCGGCACAATCTCCAATTCATGGGTAGCAGTGATGATCGTTTTGCCAGCTGCCCCAAGCTTGCGAATCAGATTGACCAGTACCCATTTGGTACGCGGGTCCAGTGAGGCAGTCGGTTCATCCAGCAGCAACACCTCTGGATGCAAAGACAGGACGGAGGCGATGGCTGCACGCTTTTTCTCTCCCCCTGAAAGTTCAAACGGTGCCCGCTGTCCCAGATGCGTGATCTCCATCTGGGACAGAGCTTCCTGACATCGCTCTTGCACATCCTTGGCACAGAGTCCCAGTTGCAGCGGCCCGAAGGCCACATCATCAAAGATGGTTGCGCTAAAGAGTTGAATATCGGGGTCCTGAAAGACGAGTCCCACCTCCCGATGGAAATGAAAAGCATCCTCTCCCGCCGCGACAGCCTTGATTTCGTGTCCCAGCACGTTCATCGTTCCAGAAGTGGGGGCGTAGATCCCGTCGAGAATTTTGAGCAAGGTTGATTTGCCGCTACCATTGGCTCCTAGCAGTGCTACCTGCTCTCCCCTAGCGATGGAAAGATTGATACCATCCAGGGCGACCTGCCGACCATTGTAAAGATAGCGAACGGCCTGTAACGTAATAATCGGATCATTGACATCAAGATGATCAGAAGAGGTCATAGGACATACCCTCCCAGGAAGACCACGACGATTGCAAAGACGAACACCGCAGCAAGTAGGAGCCAATCCTTGGTGTCCATGTGGTAGTTGCTATAGGTGCGTACCTCGCCTGTAAAGCCACGTGCAGCCATCGCAGCATAGACATTGGTACTCATTTGAAAGGAGCGATTCATCAAGGTACTCATCGATGCACTCACCCAGCGGCGCTGCTCTTGTCCGCTACTTCGTCCAACCGTCCGGCTCTTGCGTGCCTCGAACATGCCATTGGCCGTGTGCAAGAAGAGAAAGATATAGCGATACGTCATCGAGAGCAGCAAGATGAACACCTGGGGAACGCGGAAGGCTTGCAAACTCTTGAGGATATCGGCCCAGGGAGTCGTGATGATGAGCAGGACGGCCAGCGAGACGGAGACCCCAACCCTGGCAACAAAGAGCAAGGCC
>VBJK01000070.1:0-23131 GCA_005879655.1 Chloroflexota bacterium
AGAAACGTAGAAATTTGCGAAATTGGCCTGTATAGGGGGTTGACAAGTAGAGCCGTGTCTGCTATTATTCTAAGCACGGAAGCGATGAGCAAAAAAAACATCGCAGATGTACATTAGGAGCTGTGGTGTAGTGGCCTAACATGTCTGCCTGTCACGCAGAAGATCGCGGGTTCGAATCCCGTCAGTTCCGCCGTAAGACATAAAAATTGGAACGCCGACAAGAAAAGCTAGCGTTCCAATTTTTTATTGCGCCTCATTGTTCCTCTCTTTCAAGAGTCCCTCCAGTGCACTACGACTAATCCCTAATTGCTTTGCCGTCTGTCTGAGGGAAACACCTGACTCAACTAAGATACGCGCCTCTTGTTGCTGTTGGGGTGTCAGCTTGCGCTGCGTTGGAGTCAATTTTTCGCCTTTGGTTCGCAACGTCACTCCATCGCGCAGTGCCAGCCTGCGAAGCGATTCGGGATGGATACCGAACTGCTGGGCGACATGTCTGAATGGAACATCTGACCCCAGTAGCTTGTATGCCTCTTCTAGCTGTTCGGGACTGAGCTTCCTCTCACTTCGCTGCAAGTCAATTCCTCGACTCCTGGCTAATTGACGTATCGACTCATACGATGTGTTGAAGAGTTCAGCGACCTGTTTCAACGGCATCCCTTGCCGTATCAACATGATGGCGCGTTCTTGCTCTGCTGGTGTCAAGCTCGGTGCACGTCCCGGCTTTTCTTCACGTTTCGGAGGCCAATACTCCTCGCGCAGCCACAAACCACCCTCGCGTTGCTCCCACATTCCCGTCGCCTCTAGTCCCAAGGCCAAAACAGGCAAAACATTTACACTCGGCAACACACCAACAATAATATGACGTTCTAAATCGTAGATGAGTCCTTCCTCGGTTAAGAGACACCACACCATCGAACGCCGTTCCTCTGCGGTTGCCTCATGCCAATAATCTGCCATATGTATCAAGGTTTCCCCAGCTGAGAGAGCTTCCTGTACCGTCTTCTCTGTATCCTTGACCTCCAGGACAGGAAGCCTGAAGCGTTCAGATTGAATCTGGTTCATTTGCTCATCAAGGTCTTGCTCAGTGATATACCCTTTTCGATAAAGCGAGGTGACCCGCTTTTGCTCTGCATCCAGTTCAGCTCGACGTTTGCGAATTCGCTCGTACTCCTGATCTTCTTCGTTTGTCGCTGCTGTACAGAGTTCAGCGATCACCTCGCGCCATGTGGCAGGTAACTCAGCGCTTCTCAAGACTTCCCCGAATTGCATAAAAACGAGGCTGCTTCTCACTGTAAGATTCCCTGCTGTTGGGCATGGCAGTTTCCGCTCAAGACTGGTATCCCTATAATAGGCAAGGCCATTGCTCCCATGACCTACACGTAAGAAACGCCGACACGTAGCACAAACGATAATGCGGCTAAACTCATGGTCACACCCTGCGAAACAGTGACTTGCGCGAGCGCTGCCCGTAACGAGTCTACCATTTCAGATGTGAGCACCAGGGGTGCCGATTTCTGAAAAAGCCTTTATCTGTGTCACATCTTGGGATCATGGCTTGTATAAATCTGTCGCGTCAAAGAAGACGGAAAAAGTAGAATAGAAGGAGGATTTTAGGGATATACGACGAAAATAAAGCCACCATAGTCATCCATACTCAGGCAACCCCTTCAAAAATTAGTATCATCTCTGTTATAGCTCTACGATACAATCAACTAAACACTTGGGATAGCAGTTTCCTGGGGATTCACACTGCCCATATACGCACACTCACTGTAAAGAGAACATTGCGTACACGCAGGCAGCCGGGCATGGCAAATCTGCCGTCCATGCGTGATTAGGTTCACGTGAAGCGGATAGACCCATTCTGGCGGGAGCACTTTAGCAAATAGTGTATGTGCTGCATCAGCACTCACCTTCGGATCTATAAGTCCTAAGCGCCGACCTGGTCAAGGTGAAACATCAGCACGCAGGCCGCTGTCTTTGGCCCAACTCCCGGCAGTTGTCGAAGATACCGCCAAGCTTCCTCTGTGGTACGCTTCGTGAGTTCATCATACAGATACTTCGCGAGGGTTTTTGTTTCTCCTTGTTCTTGCAGTTGCTCTGTGAGCGTGTGTAAGACATCCTGGATACGAACTGATTTAATATTTGCTAATCCTCCAGATTTGATCGCCTCGGCAACTTTATCCGTTGCTGCGTCCCGTACAACTTCCCAGGTAGGAAACGTCGTAATCAACTGCTTGTAGGCTCGTTCCGAATTGATGTCTGAGGTATGCTGAGAGAGGATAGTCGCTATTAACCCTCCGAGGGGATCGTTGTCAGGTTCATTCTTTGGTTCGCCGTAGGTTTCTATAAGTTTTTCGTATACACGTGTTAAGTGGATCGTTGGTATGATTACTGTTGACATTCCTTTTTTCCTATCAACTGATTTATGGTATACAGTTATTCTATCGTAGCTCCCTTCCCTATGCAAGATTACACGATGGAACTCTCTCTTTTTAACTATCAGTGATCCGCTGATTTGTTATTCACTGGCCATATTTCGTTACACAGGCTTCTGGCCCACAGGAGAAATCAGTGGCATAAATTGACACGTCCCCAAGTTTCTGTCCTGCGGATAACCAGACTCCCGTCAGTTCCGCTCTTACCAACGTTTATTCTCTTTCTTGAGCTTCATGGGAAGCTCTATATGAAACTTCAGCAGGTTTTAGCACAACGTAATTAAAATTTGTGCATAACCAGTAATACATGCAGGAGAGGTGTTTCAACCTCTCCTTTTTTGTTGGGGTGATGTATACTATCTTCTGGATCAATGACCTACAGGAAACGGTTGAGAAACAAGGAAGGCGAATGATGGGTACAATCAAACCAGAACATATCCACGGCATTATTATAAATCCATTCTATGCAATAACAGTTGAGGATAGACTGGTAGAAGAGCATGTCCCTCAGATGCATGATGAGGCAAAGAAGACGGAAGAAATAGAAATGAAGAAATTGATTAGCCTTTTATGCTACTTCTAAATTTTAATAGCATATGGTGTATGAGTGATGAGGAGTATACTCCTCATCACTCATACACCATATGCTATTAATTTATAATCATTGTATGATTAATCTTCTCCTTTGCTGGTGTATCTTCCTGTGTAATAAACCTCACCTTCAACCAGGAAATCACCATCAAACACATGCGTTTGCGTATTACGCAAATAATAGGCATGTTTCATATTGTGCAGTCCCGTCCCGCCAATAGGCGAAGGTGCCTCTGTTCCTCCTACAAGCTTTGGCGCGATAAAGGCGGTAACATAGTCAATCAGGCAACGATCAAGGGCATTGCCTAATAGTTGATGACCCCCTTCGAGCAGTACATGCATGATGCCCTTGCTCGCCAGCATTTTTAAGACGGCCAGCAGGTCAATATGTCCATCGCGCCCTACCGGCACTGCCAGCACCTCTAAGCCTCGTGCTAGTAAACGCTGTCGCTGTTTGTCAGGGCATGTCTCGCCAACGATGATACACGTACCAGTGGCGAGTTCATCCTGTAGTAAGTGTAAATGCTCTGGCAGCTGTCCCTGGGTGGCAAGCACGATGCGTAATGGATCTTTACGCGCAACCCGCTCATATTGGCGTTGCCCTTCCGCTAGGCGTACCGTCAATTGCGGATTGTCAGTACGAGCCGTGCCAGCCCCTATCATAATCGCGTCCACACGGTCGCGTAGATTATGCACCCAGACGCGGGATGCAGTATTGCTGATCCAATATGCGTCACCAGTGCGCGTAGCCAGTTTGCCATCCAATGTCATGGCCCACTTTGCGGTGACATAAGATCGATCTTGTGTAATATAGGTCGCAAAAGGCCGGTTGATGGCAGACGCTTCTTCCTGCGCCACACCGCTGACGACCTCGATTCCGGCAGCACGTAGTTGCTCGATGCCACATGTATAGACACGTGGATTAGGATCGAGTGCTCCAATAATTACACGGCGTATACCGGCGGCAATGATGGCTTGTGTACAGGGCGGAGTATGAACGGTAATACAACATGGCTCAAGCGTCACATACAAGTCTGCGCCGTGGGCTGCCGCTCCAGCGTCATTCAGCGCGTGAACCTCAGCATGTGGTCCATATGGTGGTGAAGTCGCGCCTTTGCCGACAATGCTCCCGTCGCGTACAACTATCGCGCCTACTGACGGGCGTGGGCTGGTACGCCCCTCGACAGAGTGCGCATAGGCAAGGGCCTGCTGCATAAATTCCAGATCACTCATAACTGGTGCTCTCATCTCCTCCTAGAGATAATGGATAGCGCGTGTTATTGACACTGATGCCTTTGTAATGATTGAATAACCTGTTCAACCTCTTGTTTGTATTCGTGCATATGTAGCGCGCGGTCGGTTTCACAGAAGATGGTTCTATGAAGATAAGCATCCTCGAACTGAAGAGGAGAGTGCTGACTATTACAAAGATTGGCTGAGCTGAGATCCGCACCCGTGAAAATCGCCCCCTGTAAGTTTGCTCCCACTAGGTCTGCATCCTGTAGATGGGCATGACTAAAATTTGCGTTGCGTAGATCAGTCTTCGTAAAATTGACACTGCGCAGATTCGCATAGCTAAAATCCGCATTACGCAAATCGGCACCACTGAAATCGGTAGCGCAGTCGTATTCGTTACTGTAGCAGGTACTCTGACGAAAATTCGCCAGACGCAGTACAGCCCCGATAAAGATTGTGGCACTGACATCGGCAGCTTGAAAGTTGGCACGGGTAAGGTCGGCACGGCTGAAATCCGTCCCAGTCAGATCTGTATGATGAAAATCAGCTTCTAGTAAGCTCTGATCACGGTAGTCTCCGATGAGCATTGCTTCTATCGGCAGATCTTCTGTATGGAGAAGCGCACCGCGTAGCCCATCCCTATCAAACAGGGCATAATCGAGTCTTGCGCTAATCATGTTCGTCCTTGCTTCCCCATCGCCGCTATTGTCGTAGACGATTGCGCCGCGTAGGTCAGCACGGGTAAGGTCTGCCTCTTGCAGGTCGGTCTGTAGCAGAACAGCCTGGCGCAAGTTCGCGTAGCTGAGATCGGCGTAGCGTAAGTCTGCATAGCAAAGATTGGTGTTGCTAAGCGTAGCTTCACTCAGAAATGCTCCTTGCAGATTGGTGCCGATGAAGAGCGTCTCTAGCAGATCGACATGCCGTAGATCGGCATTTTTCAGATTAGCACCAGTGAGATCAGCATAGGTGAGTTCAGCATGAGAGAGATTCGCATGATGAAGATCCACCCGAATCAGGTCTACCCCGGCTAGACGGGCGTAACACAGATCGGGAACAATAGCTGGCTCGGCTTTTCTCCAAGCATTCCATGCATCTTTATCTTTAAGCAAAAGAGAGAGGTGTTGCTGATTGGCCAAATTTGGTCTCCTTAAAAAAAAGAGGTTGTTACACAATATTGCTTTTATATGTTTCCATTATAAATGGTTAGGATAGAGAAAACAGCGTCCTTTAGCGGCCTCAGATGACTTTAGAATGGAGGGCCACCATTTATTTGCCCGTAAAGCCATATAGGAAGAATGTCTATGTTGTGGTTAAGCTTGCTAGCTCTCTTTACCTACTTGCGTACCATCAGTCTTCATGCTAGGATTGTAGCAACCGACATGGTAAAAATTTTCCATTTGAAATAGATCATGCAGCAGGAAGCTGATGAGAAGGTTGAAACAACCTTTGCAAGAAAAGAATATATTATCGCATATGTGTATGGCATTGCCGGAGGAGTGTTATGGCCTATCGTACATCCTTTGAGGGAAGTTTTTTGCTTGATAAGCCACTTCAGCAGAAGCATGGTGCCTACCTCAAGAAATTTAGTCAGACACGCCGTGTCAAGTGCTTCGCGGAAAAATTGGCAGCATATTCCGACCCATTGCGCGAAGCGGTAGGGCTACCTGTTGGACCGGAGGGAGCCTATTTCGTGGGCAAAAATCTGGGGTACGAAGATCCTGTCGTGTTTGAAAATGACACGTCTCGTTTCCTCGTACCCCCACAGAGCCAGCCCGGTTTCTGGTGTAAATGGACCCCTACTGAAGATGGTACTGCCATTGTCCACAATGGGCATGGCGATTTTTATTTTTATGTTGAGTGGCTGCAATACCTGCTAGAGCATTTTCTCATGCCCTGGGGCTACACGTTGCATGGGACTGTCTATTGGCGTGGTTCCGATGAGGCCGATCACGGATACGTCACGCTTGAGAACAATAAGGTGGCTGTCCGTACGTGGTCCCCTGAAGATGGGCAGCACAAGTCGTCTGTACAGCAACCTATAAGTTGCGCGCATAAAGATGCCCACGAGACCCACGATATTTGTATCCATTTACTGGCAATAGAGCCAGGCGCTGTCAATTACCACCGCTGGTTTACCGGTCAAGGCTATGAGAGCTATTTAATCTGCGAGAAATGTCACGCCCAACTAGAAGCTGGAAAGCATGACATTACATTAGGTCATATTTGCAAACGGTGCTTTAGAGAAATTGAAGAAAATGGGAGCTTCAGCGGCATTATTGGACAACCTGCCAGCAAGGAGTGCATAACTGCTCTCTCCATTCTTCGCGAGACGGTGACGCTACCGATCAGTGAGCGTATTCTTGCTTTGCAACCTGTCAATGCTCTGCACGAATGTGTGTGGATTGCCTTGACTGCCGAAGGAAATTTGTTGCGCATCAATCTCACAGGCAAGACGGTGGCTCGGCTGACCCATTTGCCTCCATCACAGCTGGACTTGACGAAAGAGGTGACGTTACATCTTTCTCCAGATGGTCAATTAGCGGCCCTGGCCAATACGCATGGACAACACGGACTTGTTGTTGCTATGAGTACAGGTCAGACGTTGTTGAAGCTGCGGCGTGGCAATGACTATATTGAACAATCATCATTTCCTATCGCCTTTTTTGTTGAAAATGGCCGCACTTTGCTAGCACATGGAACGGAGTGGAACCGTCTGGATATCTCTGATCCTAGTAGCGGTGAACTGCTGACCCCACGTCTTACTCCTGAGCACGAGCGCGGCAAGCCATTGCCTCCTCATTATCTCGATTATTTCCACTGTCGCCTGACCGTCTCGCCCGATCAGCAATGGATTGTAGATAATGGATGGGTATGGCAACCCGTCGGCTGCATTACGGCCTGGCATTTGCCAACCTGGTTACACGATAATGTGTGGGAGTCAGAGGATGGGGCTATTCAGAAAGTACTGTGCATGCGCGATGGTTTCTGGGACGGTCCGCTCTGCTGGGTGGATCAGCATGTACTGGCCGTCTGGGGCTATGGTGATGCCGGTGAGTGGATGGTTCCTGCTGTACGGCTTTTTGATGTAGCATCGGGCACAGAATTGCGCTGGTTTGCCGGACCCAAAGGCTCCCTGGCGTTCGATAGCTATCTCTTCTCCTTTTCCAGTGATGACGGCCTGGCCGTCTGGGATATTGAGACTGGTGGTCGCTTACTCTACGTAGCCGATTTTCGACCCACACACTACCATCATGGCGCGAAACAATTTCTTGTGCCTGGGGAGGATGGGAAGTTTATCATTGGCTCACTCCAGTGAAGTGCCCCATGGCATCCTTCATAGGCGCGGACTTAAGTGGGGGTCCAGGGGACGAACCCCATAGGCGTCAACTTAAGCGGGAGTCCAAGGGGCGGTAGCCCGCCTTTCGGGGTGTGGGGTGTCCCCACATACCTCTTTTCTTCTCTTTTGCCGCCGGAGGCGGCAGGAAAAAGGGCGTGCAGAGGGAAGCCCTCTGCTTAACTTGACGCCTATGGGGGTCCAGGGGACGAACCCCATAGGCGTCAACTTAAGCGGGAGTCCAAGGGGCGGTACCCATCCTGGCGGGGTGTGGGGTGTCCCCACATACCTCTTTTCTTCTCTTTTGCCGCCGGGCAGGAAAAAGGGCGTGCAGAGGGAAGCCCTCTGCTTAACGCGCATGCCTATGGGCATCCTCCTTTATTGGGTACCCTGGTTCATGAGGGAGTAATACGATGAGAGTGCAATTGCACACCCATTTCCAGTACGACGTTCTGTAAAGATTTCGTCTCGCGTAGCCAGATACGTGTCAGGCCAACAGGAATCCTAAAACGATTCTCGCGCGGCACCTCTTCAATGACATCACCATCCTGCAATTTGCGCAAAGCCTGTACAATACTGTCGCGTTTGTAGGGGAGCGCATATTCCTGGCAAGCACGCTCAATGTCTGAGAGTGAGACATAGCGCCCATGCTCACCGCTTTCTTGAGCGACAATAGCCAGAATGATCCGCTCATGGTGCGCCGCCCACTCCCAGATCCAGTTGAAGTACATATTCCCCGACGCCATTACTTCATCTTGTACAATATTCACATCGTTAATCGTAACATAATGCTTGCGCTGCGTATTGCAGTAACGCACAATGGAATGACAGATAAGCTGGATCAGATACGGCTGATCACCGGTCAAATGGCGAATTTTATCAACGGCATAAGGATCATACTCCATCATGCCCCGCACCGGGCCTATAATCAATTGTCGAGCAGCTTCACTACTGAGCCTGGAAAGCTGGCGTTGATTGGCGATGTTGAAAAAGACCGATCGGTATTCAGCCGTCAATTCTTTGATCGTATGCGTTCCGGCAAACATAAAGTGCATAAAATGTCTATGTTGGATTAAGCTACGCAAATAATCAAAGATACTTCGATCAAGCTCATTTTTAGTAACTTTTTCCTCTAATATCTCGAACTCATCAATGAGCAGGACGAGTTTACGATCACCCAGTACTGCGCCGACGTTATCCAGGAAACAATCCAGCGCAAAGGTGGGATCTTCATTGAATAATGCCCGCTCCGGCACACTCACCATAATCCTGCGCTCGGCCAGCGCACTTTGGATATAATAGGCAATATGCAGTAGGAAGCGATGAATACTGAAGTTAAGTGTCTCGTGTTGCATGTCAATGCGAATTGGGATATGCGGTTCGAGAATCGATGTGCGTAGCAGATGGAAAAGGACACTCGATTTGCCAGAACGGCGCTGACCATGCAGGACAATAATGGTATTGGCGGTAGAGTAGACAAAGTCTTCGCGTAACAGGGCGATCTCTCGCTCACGTCCATAGAACATATTCTGATCTTGAATAGGAGTTCCTGTATGGTACGGATTTGTCATGTGCGTAAATTCGCGCCTCATCTCTACCATGTCTAAGCGATCGGCAAAATCGAAGCTCTTTCTTTGCTCCTCAGCATCGTCATACACAATACGGAAGGATAGCCGTACAGAAGCCTTTCTTGGACGAATAATAAATTCAGTCGAGACAGGCTCATTGGTCGAAATCGTTTCAAAATGCCAGATGCTACTACCCACAATGGTAAACGTAGACTCATGGTCGGTGGGCTGTAAGAGTTCTACGGAGACGTGGTCAGCTGGACTACGACCATGATTATGAATGCTCAATAAAATTCCGACTGTCTCTTCCTGAGCGACTCTCTTGGTCTGCAATTCAGGACGTAGCTCCGCCCTACCACGCTGGCGGGCAAGCTCAGAAAGGACGATGCAACGCCAGCGTATCAACAAGAGCCTGAGCGCACGGTAATCTGGAAATTCTCTTCTATGCTCCCTATAGAAATTCTCATTCATATCAGCGAGCAAGATATCTATCGCGGTTATTGTCTCGACAAGACTAGAGATACGATCTCCCAAACCTAAACGCCGTAAATACGTACGCAGTACATTCGCCACCTCATTGAGCTGATAGAAAGCTTTGATCGTTTCCGCAAAGCGGGTCCCTTGATCCTCATCGAGCAGACACAGATTACCTAATACACACCGATATTGTGCGATCTCCTCAATTGTGCGCATCCGATGCAGCCGATAAAACTCGTGATAAATAGAGTACATCGTCTCTCCACAATGGAGCGCACGCGTCTGGACCAGGACCGCCACCGCATCCTCCAGCTTATCCAGCACATTCGCTTCTGAAAGATCGAAGAACAAGGCGCTAAAAACGCGGAATACATTCTGGACTAATACATGGGTAGAACAAGAGATGATCGATTCAAAAATCGTGGGAGACAAATCCTTCGTAGACCAATCCTTTGAGGATGAGTCAGGTTTACGAGTAATGGAGGAGACCAGCAAGCACAGCACACGAACCCCCCTGAGCAGATTATCGGTGTGATGACCTAGATAGTGGGCCAGAGCACGAGCCGCTTCCAGCCGTATCCAGCTAGTATCATCCTTTCTCATAATCTTTAACAACAGCTTGAAAACTTCTTGCTGAAAGAAAGGTGCTAGCTCATCCAGTTTACGCACAACCGTGCGGCGTATCCAGATGTCTATGTTACGGCTAAAGCGCTCTAGATACTCAAACACAAGACCGGGATTGTGCGTAGCAAGAGATGGGAAGCTATTGATCAAGGCCAAGCGTATCTCACGCTGTGGATCTGTAGCGAGCATCTCAATGATAGATCGGATATGCTGAGGATTCAGCTGATAGAGCTGCACAATACTCTGGGCGAATGCTTTTTTCACTTCATCAGAGCTATCTTTACGCATTTGCAGCAAAAGTGCTGTTCTATCTAGCGCAAGATCACTCACAGTAAGCAGTTTCTTAAGGGCAAAGGCACGCAACCTGGCATCCGAGTGCTGTGCCATCTCAGTCAGTATTTCATCAGCTGATTGAAACTCTAACAGATCCAGCCAACATTGATCGATATATTCCTGCACGTTATGCTCATCAAGCCTCCTCAACACATATAAACGATCTTCGGTGCCAATCACCAGCTCAGTAGTGCCGTCGCCATCAATATCAGCTATACGTACAACACGGATACGATCGTTTGCTTTGAATTGCCAGATGAGATCACCTTCATAATTCAAAACATATAATATGCTATTGCCTACACCGACAAATACTTCTAGCTTGCCGTCTTTATCAAAATCGACGGCATCGATATCTAACACACGGTGCGGAGTATAATAGCGCCACTTCAAGCGCCCTGTATTGTCCAGCACATGAATGTAGCGATCTTCCGAGCCAACCAGCACTTCAACCCTACCATCCCCATCAATATCTTTGATAAAGAGAGACTTTACACGATCAAGCGTTCTGTATGACCAGAGCTGGTCCCCATTGCGTTTATAGACATAGACCTTGTCATCCAAAGCGCCCGCGATAATCTCTTCTTCACCATCATTATCCAGATCATAAGCACGCACAATCTGAATACCTTGCGGCGTCGTAATTGGCGAGACGACTGGCGAAAAGTCTCCTGCGTAAACGTGTATTTTATTATCTCTTGTACAAAAGACTATCTCCGCAACATCATCCATAGTATCAGGATCAATCGTACAGATACTTTCTATCCAGTCCCCAAAGTCGTATTTCCACTTCTGCTTCTGGCCGTTATCGCTCAATGCATAAGCATGACCATCAACTACACCAACCACGACTTCAACCGTGCCATCCTGATCGACATCTGCCACCTGCAAAGTACGGATACGCTCGGAGAAATTAGCCTGCCACAGCTCCTCACCTCGATGATTAAGCCCCTTGACCAGCCCTTCATCAGTGCCGATCACCAGCTCCATCTCAGGACCCTCGGTCTTAATATTGAGCGCAACTGTACGCACGTGGCCCAAGTCGGTCCTCATCCATAAAAGTTGTACTCGCTGTTGTTGAAGATAAAGCAATTCTGAGAGCGCTTCTAGATACTCTTGTTGTTGCAACAGATGACTAAAAGATGCATTAGGAATATTTGGCTCATGCACCACGTTTTCCTCTGTCAGGTCACTGAGCAATAATGCTTCGGTGGAAGAGAGGGGGAGGATTGTCGAATGGAGAGAGCCAACTTTGGCATGGGCCTCAAGAATTTTTGGCAAGAGGTCATCTAAAAGCTCCACACGTAATACGTGCACGTTGTTGTCTTCAGCACCGACGAGCACTTCGGAGATACCGTCCTTATCGAGATCGGTGGTGAAAATGCTAAAGATACGGTGCCCTAAAAAATGCTTCCACAGCAAATTGCCATGATCGTCCAGAAAATAGATGTGTTCATCTTCTGAGGCCGCAATGACCTCCAGGCGTCCATCATTATTGAGGTCGGCAACGTTGATGGAGTGAATTCTATTTTCCGGCTCAAATTCCCACTTCTTCTGCCCATCAGGGGTGAGTGCGCAAAGATCCTTAGCGTCAGAACCTATCAGGATCTCTATCTCCCCATCCTTATCCAGGTCTATGGCGAAAAGCGAGTGGACTTTACTGCCAATATAACGTCGCCACTTGAGTTTTCCATTGCTATCTAATACATAGAGATATTTATCCCCTGACGTTGCCAGCGTTTCTAGCTCACCATCCCCATCCAGATCAATAGAGTAGACGGCACGAATCCAACCATTAGTAGGATATTTCCACAACAGTTCTCCTGTGTCACAGGAAAGAGCGTGGACACAAAAATCTTCAGATCCCACTATCACTTCCAGCTTACCGTCGCCATTGACATCCAGCACACGAACACGCCGGACCACCTGTCCAGTGTTATACAGCCAGAGCCGCTTCCCAGTCTCATCAAGGGCAATGACCTTATTATTTCTTGATCCAATCACAACACGAGTACGATCTGCCGCACGTACATTGTCAATACAATACACCGTACCGATCCATTCTTCCTGTTGCTCGGTTTCACGCCACTTGACCGCTCCTTTCTTACTGGTCAAGGCGGTTACGCTACCATCGCGCGATCCTATGAGCACTTCCAGGTCGCCGTCTCCATCAATATCACCTGCATGAACACTAGTCACCCAATCGTCTGTCGTATGAAACCATAATTCTGTGACAACGGCCAATCCTAATCTGAGCAATCCTTGTAATTGTTGTAGATGAACGTTGAATGTGTGGCTGTTCGGTGTGGTCATCAATGCTCGCTGCTCCTCTTTGGCTTACTTGTGTTTACATCTTTCTAAGCTTTACACGTCTTCTGAGGAAGAAGCTCTCTCTTACCAGTTTCCTATTATAGCACGCATTTGATCAAGGAGACAATTTTTGAGAAATTATCAAAGGCTCATCTCAAGTAGTTCTTAGCTATTACAGGAGAAGTGTAAAAGGAATGGCACATTTCTGTCTTAGAATGAGAGTCAGTAGAAGAGCCAAAGTGTTAAAATCATTATTGGGTACAAACAGGAGCCGATGCAGGTGCGTCACAGAATACAAAAGGAGCTGTTATGACCATAGATATCTCGTTTATTCTGATGTTGATAAGCCTTATAGTCGGACTTATTATGGGCATTGTACTGGCACGTCCCCGTTCGTCGCACTAACAACATGTATACAGTTCGTTTAGTTGTCATGTGGTCTTTCTAAAGCTTTCCCCCCTCTCCATTCGAAAGGAGCGAACAGTGCTTATTACGCTGAATTGGATGATTGTCGGTATGTTAGTATGCTTTATCGGCGGCCTGATTATCGGTGTGACGCTGATGACTTCTAGCCACCCCCACCCACCACGCCCCTATTCCTCCTTCTCCCGGCACTCCGAAGGGTACAGCGAGTGAGTGTTCTTCACTCGCTGTACCCCTAGGTACTACTCCCTTTTAATTTTCGCCTGTTTTGTTCGTCATTATAGTTGATGCACCCTTCCCAGGGGTGTTGGTGGTTGGGGGGATCATTCTACTTATGAGGCGCTCGTTACGATGATGAGATCATCGGCCAGGGAGCGCTTCTTTCCATGAGGTGTTTCCCCTAACACAGAAACGGACGATGCAATTGAACAAGATAAACTCTTTCAACGTAGGAGATATATACTGTGCCAAACCCATACGGTACTTCAATGACGATACTCAACCCTGGGCAGTTCTTTGGTCGCCATGAGGCGCTCGACTATCTCTTTTCGGAGATCTGTGCACATCGCTGTGTTTCAGTCATAGGGACACGCCGGATCGGCAAGTCATCGCTGCTGCGCTTGATCTGCGATCCCACGATGCAAGAACGCTTCTCGTCGCATTATGATTTGCGGAAAATTCTTCCCATTTTTATCGACCTCGGCGAGTTCCTCTCGAAAAGCTGTGAGGATTTCTTCGCGGCTGTGAGTGAACAGATTGTTCAACAGAGCATGGGTCGCCTCCATTTCGTCACTCCAGATGACGTCAGCAGTGACGATCGTTTCTGGATGTTGCTAGAGCAAGTCAAGCGGCAAGAATTTCATACGGTTCTGCTCTTCGACGCGTTTCATAAGATCACGAGCAATATAAACTTCGATCCCAAATTCTTCTCTTTCATGAGGGCGCAGGCCAATCATGGCCGTGTGTCTTATATCACAGCATCTATCACATCACTAGACAAATGCTGTCATCCCTATATTGAAGATTCACCATTCTTCAACATCTTTATTCCCTATTACCTCGGACCCCTTACGGGCGATGAAGCCCGCGACCTGATTATTCAGCCTGCGACGAAAGCTGGACAGCTCTTTACTCCTGACGAGGTTAAAGAAATCCTCCATCTTGCTGGCAGGCATCCCTTTTTCATCCACCGCACTGCTTACTTTATGTTTAAAGATCGTACGCTCTACCATGCACGACGACTAAAATTTTGCTCTGAGATCTATCGAGATCTACTGCCTCATTTTCAGGACATCTGGGAGCATTCTCTGGAATACAATCAGCGCGAATGGCTCAAAGAAGAATCACACTGGCGTAGCGTTGCACAACGCAGGATACCAGAGCTGAGTGAGAGTATGCTCTTCCGCAAATTTGTGCGGGATACCTGTCACCTCAAGCCTGTAGATATCACGGTGGAGGGACTGGAAGAGGTCTTGGAACATATTAATAATACCAAGAAGCTCGCCGATAGCGATTTGACCAATCTCTACCTGTTTGTTGCCCGCGTCCCCCTCAACTCTACGACGCCGCGTACCGCCAGCGAAAAGGCGATTACGCTACGCAAAATTCTACAGGAAGCTCGTGATAAGCTTCGTCCAGATGGTCCTCAAAGCGATACGTCACCAGAATGGCAGTTTTACAATATTCTCAATTACCGTTACTTTATGGGTCGCATGAGAAATGATCTCTTAGCGGAACGTTTGAGTATCAGTATCCGTCAGTTGCATAGAGAGCGCAAACTGGCCATTGAGGCTTTACGCGATGCTCTCGATAAGATGGAGGGTGCTGCCAGACAAGAATTGGATATGCTATGATAGTCTGAATTGATCAACCACAAATTTTTATATAAATGGGAAGACATGCTCGTAGCCGCGCAATTCATTGCGCCAGAGGCATGAACAGAGGAAATCGGTGCAATAAATTGCACGGCTACCTATGGTCTTTGGGTGCACATGGCGCAATAAATTGCGCAACTACGGTTTTTATTTTACTTTTGAGGAAAGGACAGGTGCTATTACTATTGTCTATAGACAACAATCATGCTAGCCTGTTGCGCCTACTGCAATTGGCTGACAGCGCGCTACCCATTGGCTCGATTGCTCACTCCTTTGGGCTAGAAACGCTGGTCGCTGAGGGAACGCTGGCGGTCCATCAGCTTGAACAGTTTCTTGCTGACTATATGCAAGAAACGGGCAGGTTAGAAGTTGTGTTCTGTCGTCAAGGCTATCAGCTGGCACGTGTAAGGGACGAGTCTGCCTTTGTGACATGCTGGCCTGCCTTGAATGATCGCTTGAGCGCATTTAAAATCGCCCGTGAGAGCCGCGCTGCCAGTGCGACGTTAGGCAGGCGCTTCCTACAGCTTGTATGTGGTTTAACGGCAAGTCCGCGCTTGGCAACAGCGCTACAAGTTGCAAAGGCACGCAAGACAGATGTCCACTATTGTATTGCATTTGGTCTAGCAAGTAGTATACTTGATATAGATGAGACGCTAGCAGTGTTGGCCTATCTACAGCAGGCTCTGACTGGCCTAGTCTCCGCCTGTCAGCGTTTGTTGCCGTTAGGGCAGACGCAAGCCAGTGCGATAGTTTGGCGACTCAAGCCAGTATTGCTTGATGTAGCAGAGGCAAGTGTAGCAGCACAGCAATGGGAAGAAGAGTGTGCTGTATTTACGCCATTGCCAGACATTGCTAGTACGCGCCATCCCAATCTTCCAACCAGACTTTTTATCAGTTAAATGCTAAAGGGGACACAGTGTGAGCCAAACGTGTAGCCAAGCAACCATCTCTCATTCCCATCGTGTCCAGGGGCGTTTGCGCTTGAAATTTGCACACGATCCGCTTACCCAGCTCACCCAATTAGCCACCTGCGAGCAGCAACAACCCTTACAGGTCATTCGCGCCTTCCCGCTAGCACACGGTGGTGTCTTAGTCCATCTGCATAATCTTTCCGGTGGTATACTAGGCGGAGACCTGTTGACGCTTGAGATAGAGGTAGGTGCTGATGCTTACGCACAACTGACCTCGACCAGCGCGACCAGGCTCTATCGTTGTCGTCCCGCAGCACCAATGGCAAGGCAAACGATGACCGTACAGGTACACAGCAATGGCTTGCTCGAATACGTGCCCGATCCACTGATCCCGTTTGCTGGTGCGCGCTATCAGCAGCAGACGCAGATCGACCTCGCGGATGGAGCTGGTCTTTTCTGGTGGGAAACGGTTGCCCCAGGTCGTACCGCCCATGGTGAGTGCTTTGCTTACGACTTATTGCAGCTAGAATACACGATCACTGCCGGTGGCAAGCCATTAGCCATTGAACGCTCTAGGCTTATGCCTCAGCAACATGCCATGCAATCGTTGGCGCGACTTGGACCGTACCGCTATATGGGTAGCTTTTATATTTGCCGTGTCGGCTTAGCTGCTACCCGCTGGCTACAGCTAGAACAGCAATTGCAAGAGTTGGCTTACCAGTTCAGCCGACCAGACGAGATCATCTGGGGTGTCAGTACACTGACAGCACATGGTCTGGTCGTACGTGTGTTAAGTTGCCAGGGACGCGAGATCGCGCAGGGACTGCTCTCTTTCTGGCGTGAGGCTAAGCAAGCGCTCTATGGACAGGTTGCCAGTCCACCGCGCAAAATTTATTAAGACGATATTTTGGGCCTTGGGGGTCCAGGGGCGAAGCCTCGTCTTTCGGGGTTTGGGGTGTCCCTCATAGGCACGAACTTTAGCGGGGGTCCAGGGGACGGTAGCCCCTTGGCGGGGTTTGGGTGTCCCCAAATGCTCCCCCCAAAGGGTTTTGGGATTCTGCACTAGCAGAGATAAGAAGGAGGCTTTCTGTGCATCTTACAGCACGCGAACAAGAAAAACTCTTAGTCTTTGTCGCCGCCGAACTGGCTCGCAAACGCCAAGCGCGCGGTCTCAAGCTCAACTATCCAGAGGCTATCGCTATTTTGACCGCCGAAATTATGGAAGCAGCCCGCGATGGCAAGAGCGTGTCCGAGATTATGACCTTCGGGGCCACCATCCTGAAACGTGGCGATGTCATGGAGGGGATTGCCGAGATGATTCACGAGGTACAGGTTGAGGCTACCTTTCCCGATGGCACGAAACTTGTGACCGTGCACGATCCCATTCTTTCAATCCCTAACGGGTCGAGAAAGGACGTTGGCTCCCTCGACCTCCCCGGCGGGGAAGTATACACAACAAATCCTGATGAGTCAAGTTGAAATGCACAAGACTGGAGGACAACGATGAAACCAGGAGAGTATTTACTGCATGAAGAGGCAGGCGACATCCTCGCCAATGCTGGACGCCAGACGGTCACACTATTGATCAAACATACTGGTGACAGACCAGTGCAGGTCGGTAGCCACTATCACTTCTTCGAGGTCAACCGCGCGCTAGAGTTTGACCGGGCTGCTGCTTATGGTATGCGACTGAATGTTGCTGCCGGGACTGCTGTGCGCTTTGAGCCGGGTGAGGAGAAGGATGTCCAGCTGGTGGCATTTGGTGGGAATAGGGTAGTGTATGGGCATAATGGGAAGGTGAATGGGGTGTTGGAGGAGATGCCATTGGCAGACGAGTAAGGACGGCACGTCATTTTTCTGCACCGAGGAGAGCCACAATACATCCCGTAGCTGCGCAATTTATTGCGCCGGGTCTACCAATCAATAAAATATGCACAATAAACCACAAATTTCCGTAGCTGCGCAATTTTATTGCGCCGGGGGCCACCAATCAACAAAGCATGCGCAATAAATTGTGCATCCACCGCGATGTTTATTGGTGCGCATGGCGCAATAAATTGCGCAGCTACGATTTTCTTCTTACTTTACATGCACAAACTTGCCTGTTAAAACAAAAAATACCGCTGCGCCAACGGCAGCACCGTCGCCGGTTCACACGTCAGCAACTCACCATCCGCGCGCACCTCATACGTCTCTGGATCAACCTCAATTGCCGGTGTCGCATCATTATGAATCATACTCGCCTTACCAACCGTACGGCAATGCTCGACCGCCGCCGCCGTTTTGCGTAAGCCAAGCTTCTGCGGTAGCGCCTCCTCGATAGCCAGCTTTGACAGAAATGTCAGACTCGTAGCAGCAGTCGCACCACCAAACGAACCAAACATTGGACGATACAAGACAGGTTGTGGCGTGGGAATCGAAGCGTTGGCATCCCCCATCAGGCTCCAGGAGATAAAGCCACCCTTAATAATCATGTCCGGCTTAACACCAAAGAACGCCGGACGCCATAACACAAGATCCGCCAACTTGCCAGGCTCAATTGAACCGACATGTTGCGCAATACCGTGCGTAACAGCGGGATTAATCGTGTACTTAGCAACGTAGCGTTTGACACGGTAGTTATCATTACGTGCAGAGTCATGTGGCAGTGGCCCGCGCTGTACCTTCATCTTATGCGCCGTCTGCCATGTACGCGTCACCACTTCACCAATACGCCCCATAGCCTGCGAATCACTGGAAAGCATACTAAAGACCCCCAGATCATGAAGAATATCTTCAGCCGCGATCGTTTCAGGACGAATGCGGCTCTCTGCAAAGGCAACATCCTCTGGCACTTGCGGATTGAGGTGATGACACACCATTAACATATCTAAGTGCTCAGCAATAGTATTAGTTGTGAACGGCATTGTTGGATTTGTCGAGGATGGCAGAATATTCTGGTATGAGGCGATACGAATAATATCGGGTGCATGGCCTCCACCAGCCCCTTCAGTGTGATAAGTATGAATAGTACGTCCATTGATGGCATTAATGGTATCTTCAACAAAACCTGCTTCGTTAATTGTATCCGTATGGATGGCAACCTGCACATCGTAGGCATCAGCTACTTTAAGGCACGTATCAATGGCAGCTGGCGTCGTGCCCCAATCCTCATGCAGCTTCAAACCACAGGCCCCCGCACGAATCTGCTCGATCAGCGGCGCTTCGGTTGCGGTATTCCCCTTGCCCAAAAAGCCAAAGTTGACCGGCCAAGCTTCAGCAGCTTGCAACATGCGTGCCAGGTTCCAGGCCCCAGGAGTACAGGTCGTCGCATTTGTGCCAGTAGCAGGACCCGTACCGCCGCCGATCATCGTGGTGATGCCATTAGACATCGCCTCATAGACTTGCTGCGGGGCAATAAAATGGATATGGGAGTCAATGCCGCCCGCCGTCACAATCATATTTTCGCCCGCAACCACCTCGGTCCCAGAGCCGACAACCAGCTCAGGATCAACACCTTCCATCGTATCAGGATTGCCCGCCTTACCAACTTTCACGATGCGTCCATCCTTGATCCCGATATCGCCTTTGACAATGCCCCAATGGTCGATAATTAATGCATTGGTGATGACAAGATCAAGTGTACCCGGTGTCTCCTCTCGCGTCGCACGACTACTCTGTCCCATGCCATCCCGAATGACTTTTCCGCCGCCAAAGGTGATTTCATCCCCGTACACCGTAAAGTCTTTCTCTACCTCAATTATCAGTTCAGTGTCCGCGAGACGCACGCGATCACCGGTCGTTGGACCATAGAGATCGGCATACGTGCCGCGTGGAATGTGCAAACTCATAACTCAAGCTGTCTCCTAAATTATGTACTGGTGGCTCGTCTGAAATATGTGGAATGCAGGAGGATTGTCCTGCTCAGATTTCTCACTTGAGTATATCATTTAGAATGCTTTTTTGGCATCTACGTCTTGCAAAAAATCCTTATTTTTTGCAGGCAAGCCGTGCGCGTAAAGATCGTAGTTGCGCAATTTATTGCGCTGTGCTCCAAGAAAAAAATCTGTAGACGCGCAATTCATTGCGCCTGTTTTCTTTGCTCATGTCCCTGGCACAATAAATTGCGCAACTACGATCTTCAATGCAAAAAAGACGTGCACTCATAATTAGATATTGGTGATCATGCCTTAATTATTTCACAATTCACGCTATAAGCAGACATACGCCGTGGGCGGTGGCCCAGCTTCACGAGTGCTGCACACCCAAGTATTGCTGAGCCGCTCTTTGAACAATTTAAGGGGCCTTGCGCGAATAAGTTGACAGGCAGTCAATATACAACACCATCTTGTCTTCGCTTGTCAGCACAACCTCCTGCTGACGCTCGTCTGCAAGCTGGAGGTCTGTCTACTGCTGCTTACCCATCGTGTCACTCACCTCACTTCGGTGAGGAAGGACGCAACTCTTTCTTAAATGCTAACACGATGAGAGGAAGCAAGAGTAATGTGATCCAGTTCCAAAGCGTCCCATTCTTTTGGAAGCCCGTCCAAGTCCAACCAAAGAAGTAGCCTCCCACTACCAACGCCATCAAGACGGCCAAAACTATCGCAGGCACGACAATATTCCAAGGTTCCTGTGCTTTGATCCAGATCGGCAGAACCGCCAGCACAATCGGTAACATAAACAAATTCAACCAAGCCCAAAGTGTCCCATTCTGTGGGAAGCCTGTCCAAGTCCAACCAAAGAAGTAGCCTCCCACTACCAACGCCATCAAGACGGCCAAAACTATCGCAAGCACAACAATATGCAGCCTCCAACTTGCCCGCGCTTTGAGCCAGATCGGCGCAACCGCTACTGCAATTGGTAACATGAACAAATTCAACCAATCCCAAAGCGTCCCATTCTCTTGGAAGCCTGTCCAAGTCCAGCCAAAGACGTGACTCAGCACTACTAACTCCACAAAGGCTATTAGGGCTACCAGAGTTACGACGTAAAGCAATACAATCCTTAGTTTCCATTTGGATGGATTAGCATGCTGAAGAAGCAGCGCAACGCGCTGTTTCCATACAGATAGAGTAGGCTTCTCAAGTCTCTGATCCATGACGCCCTCTTTGTTTGTTGAGTACAACTCCTCGTCAGGACGTAGTTTCTACTTGATGTTCAGTACTATTAACATGGCTCACAGAAATATCTATGATATAATCATACACTTTTTTTTCTGTAAATAGCAATAGTAGTGTTAAAAAAAGATTACAACAATTCATAAATCTATATTTGAAAACATATATCATACAGAGCGCATTTTGCCAGCTCCGGTCATACGATGACAGCACCAAGAAGACAAGCATCATCATACTCATGCTCATACCAGCCAGCACCAATAACGATCTGCCTATTAAAAGTACTATATAATTGCTATGATAAAGGCAACATCCTAATAAACAAACCCAAGGAGATACCATTGAGAGCACTCCTCCAACGCGTAAGCCACGCCAGCGTCACCGTCGATCAACAAATCGTAGGCCAGATTGAGCAAGGACTACTCATCCTGCTGGGTATTGGACAGGGAGATACCGCAGCACAGGTCAAAACCCTGGTAGAAAAAATTATCCATATGCGCATCTTTGAAGATAGTGAAGGGAAGATGAACCGTTCTTTATTAGATATTGGCGGTCATGCCTTAGTTGTTTCACAATTCACGTTATACGCAGACACACAGCGTGGACGGCGGCCCAACTTCACGAGTGCTGCACACCCCAGCGTCGCTGAGCCGCTCTTTGAACACTTTAAGACCACGATGGCACAGTATGGGGTGCCAACGGTAAGCGGGATTTTTGGTGCTACCATGGAAATCCAACTTTGCAATTACGGGCCAGTGACGATTATGCTCGATGTTTCAAACCCCGTCGAGAAAGGCCCCTAGCTCCCGTTACCTTTCTAGAGGGAGAGTATACATACCAAATCCTAATGAGTCAAATAGAAATGTACTAATAGAAATGCACTGAGGGACTATAGCGCGCTCACCGGATCAATATCAATCTCCCAACCAGGGGCATCAATCACACGCAAGAGCTGATGCAGACCCGCACCACGTACAATCATTTGCCAGCGATACTTGCCACGCAGACGTTCCATTAAGGCCGGTGCTGGTCCAACGATATCCGTGTCCAGCAGGCCAAGCCGCTCAATCCATTCTGTAAGACGTTCGCACAGGGACAATGCTTCGCTCTGGCAACGATGACGATGGGCATGGCTGTAAGTGAACTTGACGAACTGACGAAATGGTGGATAACCGTAGCGCTGACGCAGGGCGATCTCCGCATGATAAAACTCGTGATAAGCGTGGCGAGCAGCCGTCTCAATACAAAAATGGTGCGGCGTAAAGGTCTGGATAATTACATGCCCAGCCTCCGCACCACGCCCGGCGCGTCCAGCTACCTGAGTTAATAGCGTGAAGGCCCGCTCAGCAGCAGAATAATCAGGGAGGTTGAGCGCGATATCAGCCGACACCACACCAACCAAGGTGACACCCGGCAGATCTAAGCCCTTCGCAATCATCTGCGTCCCGATTAAAATATCCGCTTCGCGGTTGGCGAAGCGGTCCAGTAGTTGTGCATGAGCGTGACGCGTTCGTGCGGTATCGCGGTCCCAGCGCATAAGCCTGGCCGTTGGAAAGGTACGCCGGATCGTCTCCTCAACTTTCTCTGTACCGAGGCCGAAATAGCGAATACCTGAGCTTTTACAATCGGGACAGAAGTGCAGCACCTTGCTTTGCTTGCCGCAATAGTGGCAGAGCAAGATGCGCTCGGTCGCGTGATACGTCATTGGTATATCGCATTTATCGCACGACGCCACAAAACCACAATCGCGGCAGAGCACACAACTAGCAGCGCCACGTCGATTGAGGAAGAGGATGGCTTGCTGGCCTCGCTCTAAGACGTGTGTCAGCTCTTCATGCAAGCGGCGGCTAATAATGCTGGTATTGCCCACATGCAGTTCGTTGCGCAGATCGATCACTTCAACTGGCGGGAGC
>VBJK01000070.1:23147-60780 GCA_005879655.1 Chloroflexota bacterium
ATCGGGATACGCAAGATCTGTCCAATCTTGACTGCGACTTCGCGGGCATGATAGGTCGGTTTAAATTCGCCCTGTTTATAGGCCGGTTCATGTTCCTCGTCTACGATGATGATGCCAAGCTCTGGTACAGGTGCGAAGAGTGCGGAGCGCGAGCCAATCACAATATCCACCTCACCAGCGCGAATCCGTCGCCACTCATCATAGCGTTCACCCATGCTCAGCTCGCTGTGAATGATCGCCACACGTCCAGGAAAGCGGCCAGCAACACGCTGGATAGCCTGAGTGGTAAGAGCAATCTCTGGTACTAACATAATGCCGCGCTTACCCTGTGCAATGAGCGCCGCTAATGCTTGTAGATAGACCTCAGTCTTACCACTACCCGTGACACCGTGCAACAAAATAGGATCAGGTGCATGCGCCCCCGCTACTGCACAACACGCCAGGATACGCTCAAGCGCTCGTTGCTGATCGGCAGTCAGTTGCAACGGCTGACTTGCGACTAGAGTACGTCCTGCGAGCGGATCACGTCGTACTTCCAGAGTTTCGATAGCGATAATATTCTCATGCACAAGTTGGTGCAACTGAACAGCGGTGAGTCCACTGGCCTTACAGAGCGCATTAGGAGTCCAGGGTGCATTGCGGTTAATACTACACTCTAACAAGTCTACTGCCGCCAGTTGCCGCCTCGCCAGGATACTCGCCTGATCTTCCTCTGGCAACGTGAGTGTGGCCGTCGCTCCTGATAAGGCCCAGGGATTATAGTGAGGACGATCTCCTCGGCTATGTATACCTCGCCTGTTCGTACTAGTGCGTAATCCCAAAACCTTTTGAGGAATGGCAGCATTTGGGGACACCCCAAACCCCGCCAGGGTGGCTTCGCTCCCCGGACCCACAAGCCCTACTACCTCTCTTGTTTCTGCACTTGGGGATATCCCAAACCCCGCCAGGGTGGCTTCGCCCCCTGGAACCACAATTCTTATTGGTTCTTCTGGTTTTGCGCACGGCTGGAGCTGCTGTTCCATACGCGCACGCCATTCCTGAAGAGCTTCGCCCTGTGCCAGCAGACGAACAATACGCTGCACACGCGGTCGGGCCTTGGGCAACGAAAGCTGCGGCGTCTGTACAATCAGATTACTCTGTTGCAACTCTTGCAAAACCTCTTTCGCCTGCTTCTGTCCTAGCATCTTTTTGAGACGCTCAACATTTACTTCGCCGTCTGCTTGCAGGAGTCCCAGCAATGCACGTAAACGCAATGACAGGCCCTGAGTTGTCTCCTCATCTGCGGCCTCGTATTCTTCCGCCAAGCGTAACACCAATTGTGAACGCTGCATTAAGCCTGGTGCTAACATCACTAAAGCACAGTGTGCCAGCGCGGTGACATAATACTCGGCCATCCACTCCGCCAGTATACGTTGATGAGGCAACAGAGCGGGCACCGGATCGAGAATAGCATGCAATGGGCGTACAACGACATCCTCACCAAGCTCCTGCAAATACTCATCTGCTTGCAGTTCCCAGACAATACCCTCAACAAGCCGTTCCCCATAGGGAACCGCCACCAGTTGGCCAAGACGGAGCTGGTCCTGTAGCTCTTCAGGTACTGAGTACGTGAGCAATGGCTGCTCGACATTCCAGCGCGCCGCTGATGTTAATACTGCCACAAGCATACTGTTAGCGCCTCCCGAACTCGTGCGCTAGCGCAGATAAGCTAAAATGGACCATGGTGGGACGGCCATGACAGCAGCTATACGGCGCTCTGGTCTGTTCCAACTGCTCGATCATTTCACGCATCTCACTCACCGTCAAGAAATAGTTTTGTTTAATGGCCGCCTTGCAAGCCACATTTGCCAGGGCGCGCTCTTCCCACGTCTCGGTATGACCGAGTTGTGTAGGGGCCGTCAGATCTACTAGCAATTCATGCAGTGAGCGCACATTCATATGCTTGACTAGCACATTGGGCACTGCTCGCACCTCAACCGTCTTGCCATCAGTAATCTCCAGCTGAAAACCAATGTGCGCTAATTGCTGCTGATGCTCATCAACCGTTTCTAGCTCATTAGGTGATAGTGTAAGTTGCATAGGTGAGAGTAAGAGTTGTGAGAGTGGTGCACACGCTTTTAATGCTACAACCATCCGTTCCAACAAAATACGCTCATGGGCGGCGTGCTGATCAATTAAGTACATGCCATCCTCACCCTCAGTGACAATATAGCTCTGCGAGAGCTGACCAACGACGCGCAAACGTGGTAAGCGTCGTGTTTGCTGGGGATCAATCGTCTCAGGGCAACCACCAGGGATTGCCCCTACAATGGACGACGGATCGGCCACCGAGGTATCTTCGTTCCATTGTGGGGGCAATCCCTGGTGGTTGCCCTGGGGGGGTGGGGGGCTGATTTGAACGGTATTGGAGGGCATTTGCCAAGCTTCATTGTCCTCATCAGCCTGTGCAGGCAGAGCGGGATTGGCCCCAGGGCAACCACCAGGGATTGCCCCTACAATGGACGACGGATCGGCCACCGAGGTATCTTCGTTCCATTGTGGGGGCAATCCCTGGTGGTTGCCCTGGGGGGATGGGGAACGTGTCGTATCTTTTTGCTCAGACGGGCGTATATGGCTCTGCCACAGACGCGAGCTTGGCGGTGGTTTTGTACCGGTCTCCTCTTCCGTCACCGTTAGCCAGGGATTATCTGGCGGCAGTGGATGATGAGGGCGCGTTGTCTTGGTCTCTATACTAGCAGTCTCTGCTGTGAGTTCCTCGGTTATTGTCTCGCCTACAGCTTCATCAAGCTCGTCTAGCGCCGAAAATTGATTATCCGGCGGACTAGCCGTCACCGCAGATGATGTGCTTTTGCGCGGCTTCCACTGCGGCATCTCTGGCTCTTGCAAAAGCGTCTGGCGTACAGCACGAAGCACTGCCGCGAAGACCCGCCGCTCCTTGAGAAAACGAATCTCCGTTTTGGCCGGGTGGACATTGACATCGAGCAGGGTCGGATCGACCTGGATATTAATTACTGCAATTGGGTGACGGCCCGTCAATAACAACGAGCGATAGGCCCCCTCAACGGCCTCCGTCAACATACGACTTAATACCCAACGTCGGTTCACAAAGAAAGAGATGTGTTGGCGCGTACTTTTATAACAAACAGGCCGACTGGTATAGCCGTTGACAACAGGATGCTCTGTATCCCCCGCTCGCTCCTCAGCGACGACGGCGACCATCTGTTCCGCTATCTGTAAACCATATACCTCGACGAGCACGCTTGCCAGCCGTCCATCACCGGGCGTTGCGAAAATTTGTCGTGTCTCGCTAAAGATGGTAAAGCGAATCTCAGGATAAGCTAGCGCGTACTGCTCCAGTAAGTGGTGGCAGTGCCCGACCTCCGTATTGCGGCTCTTGAGAAACTTCAGACGGGCAGGCACCGCACTGAAGAGGTTCCGCACGGTAATAGTAGTTCCTTCGGGCGAAGCTGCGGTGCTTACTTCTGAGAGTTGTCCATTCGTTGCACTGATCTGCGCCCCCTGCTCTGAGCCACGTAGCCGACTGAGTAGCGTCACTTCCGCGACCGCCGCAATGCTCGCCAATGCCTCGCCGCGAAAACCAAGCGAACGAATATGCTCAAGGTCATCAATCTGAGTCACCTTACTGGTGGCATGGCGCGCGAGTGCCAGCGGCAATTCATCAGTAGCAATCCCAGAACCATTGTCAGTGATACGGATCAGTTGTAGTCCCCCACCCATCAGATCAACACGGATCTGGGTGGCTCCGGCATCGATGCTATTCTCTATCAGTTCCTTCACGACGGAAGCAGGCCGCTCTACCACTTCTCCGGCAGCGATTTTGGCAGCCACATCAGGTGCGAGTTGTCTTATGGGCATAGTATAGTCCTCTGGCAAAGTTTTTTGTGGTACGTTTAAGAACGAGTGTTCATAGGGCATAATAACATAGATGTGGTGCCGGGTACAAGAAGCAGTCTCATTGGGGGATGACCGCGCAATTCATTGCGCTCTGCGTGCACAACCAACCGTAGCCGCGCAATTCATCGCGCTCTGTGCGCACAACCAAGCGTAACCGCGCAATTCATCACGCTCTGCGTGCACAACCAAGCGTAACCGCGCAATTCATTGCACTCTGCTCACTGCGCAATGAATTGCGCGACTATGGCTTTGCATGTATATCTAGAAATTCCATCAATTCGTGATGGATAAAGCCATTACTTGCTACAATATGCACATCAGAAAGATTATGAGAATCTACTACCACATTAGTGACCATACCTCCTGCCTCAGTCACAAGCAACGCGCCAGCTGCAACATCCCAGGGCATCAGTCCCAATTCCCAATAGCTCTCATAGGCTCCTCTGGCCACATCACACAAGCCTAACGCCGCACTGCCCGGCTCTCTGATGGCTGCACAGACCTGCAAAACTTTCGCAAAACCAGCCAGTTGTTTTTCTCTCATGGACAGCGAAGCACTGAACCCAGTTCCTACAAGACTTTGATCAAGCGTGTAGATCTGTGAAACACGCAGTCCGACGACATTCAGAAAGGCTCCATGCCCAATCATCGCAGTATACATCTCTTGCACTAAAGGTTGGTAAACAACACCAATGATAGTTGTCGCATGATATTGTAAAGCAATAGAGACCCCAAATTGGGCAATGCCGTGGATATAATTCATCGTGCCGTCAAGCGGATCAATAATCCACTCAAACGGTGCTGTACCAGAAGCTCTATTTGCAGTCTCTTCCGCAAGGAAACGATGGTCAGGAAAATGCTGTTTTAAAATTTGTAGGATGCATTGTTCTGCATTGTAGTCGCTCTGTGTTATAGGATCACGGCGACCTTTTTCGCGTATATTTCTTACGCGCCCAAAGTCGATTTGTAACTGGTGTCCACCTGCTAAGGCGGCTTCTTGAGCAGCATTGAGGTACTTTTGTAGGACATTACGGTCCATAGAAGTGCTCCCTTTTTAGAAAAACGCTGGACGAAGATTACACAGCAAACATTGGAGCTTGTTTACGTAACGTATTGCTAATAACTATAGCCGCCTGCCCAAGAACTTCTGGCCCAACAGACAGCGGCGGATAGAGACGCAGGTTATTGCCACCAACCATCACCAGCAGACCTGCTTGTAACAAAGCGAGATAGAGCTGCTGCATCGCATCCCCAGAAAGAGGACGTTTACTCTCTTTACTCTCTACTAACTCTATGCCAACCATCATACCTCTTCCCCGTATTTCACCAACAATAGCTATATCACTTGCCAATTGCTGTATGTGTTGCAGAAACTCCTGTCCTTGGAGCAAAGCCCGCGCAACCAGATTCTCTGCAAGCATGATTTGGATAGTCGTATCTACTGCTTTACAGGCTAACGGAAAACCGCCATAACTGGAGGAGCTGGCACTCAGGTCGGAATATGGTGATGCGGCCATAATTGTTGAGCTGGAGATAATGCCCGTAACTGGAAAGCCATTGCCCATGCCTTTGCCAACAATCATTACATCGGGTACCACCTCATCATATGCTGAGGCAAACATCGTTCCAGTCCGTCCAAAACCGGTAATACTTTCATCTGCAACAAGTAGCGCATCAAATTCCTGAGCAACAGACTGGAGGGCTTTCATATACCCCGGTGGAGGAACAATGTTGCCTGCGCGACCCTGGACAGGTTCAACCACAATGCCTGCCAGGGTATCCTTGGCTTGGTGGCGAATAACCTCACGTACAAGTTCGATACAGGCAAAACCACAGGTCGGAAACTTTAAGTTGAGTGGGCAACGATAACAGTAAGCGTAAGGGGCACGATGAAAACCGCTTGGAGCGGGTCCTAGTCCTCGCCTGCTGGCATCGGTCAGAGCAAAGCTTCCTAGCGTCTTGCCATGGAATGCATTCCAAAACCCTAAAAATTCAAACTTCCCTGTATAAGACTTCACAAGACGTAAAGCTGCCTCAACTGCTTCAGCGCCACTGCTGTACAGTTGGATGCGCTCTAGCCCTGGTGGAAGAATCTGTTTAATAGTTTTGAGCATATCCACGCGAGCTTGAGACGTAAAACTGCTCACCACTAAAGATGAAAGTTGCTCTGCGAGCGCGGCAACAAATAGAGGATGGTTATGGCCAATACTATTAACTCCGCTACCACACATAAAGTCAATGTAGCGATTTTGATCAACATCTTCGAGAAAAGCGCCCTCACCCTTAGAAAAGGCTAACTTGGCCCAGTGAACCACTGCCTGGAGGCCTGGTCCTATGAGCGCTTGCTCTTGTTCCCAGAGTACCTGCGATCTTGGACCTGGAAGAGAGAGAGCACCTTTTAACTGATCTAGTGATGATTGAGAAAAAGAATCCATGCTTTTTACTCCAGATGTATAATAATGGCATAAGTAAGACGGTGACAAAGAAATTCTTCCATCCATCCTAAGATTCTTTTATAATCCAAAAAATAGATAAATGTCAAGTGATACCCATTACTAGCAGAATATGATAGTGAGATGATCCATGCCTCTGTCTCTAATGAGCGAAGCAAATAACCCAGTTACCCTTTCACATCTTCATCTTTCCTTGCTTTTAGTGACAATAGAGATTATTATATTATTTAGTAGCTTGTTAGTGCTGATCACAAATGAAGAACATTTTGCAGTGTTTTTATTCATATATCTGAGCTGCTCTCACTCAGTAGAAGAGTTTGCAAAAACATTGCAAGATGATTATTCTTTATATAAAGAGCAAGTAGAAAATTGTTTGTATTATATAGTAAATCAAAGGGGATCAGATGTTAAAAATTGGTATTGTTGGTTTTGGATATATCGCGCAACATGGCCATACGCCTTTTTATAAGCGGGGAGAGTCTGTCCAGGTAGTAGGGGTCGCTGATTGTTGTGAAGCTAGGCTAAGCCTTGCAAAAGAATACTTCCCAGACGCAAAGTTTTTTTTATCAGCGCAGGAAATGTTTCAAGAACTTGGACCAGCTCTTGATGTGGTGGATATCTGTACCCCACCATCCCATCACTATAGCCTCATCGCTGAAGCTCTTAGCTCTGGCTATCACACAATTTGTGAAAAACCCCTGGTTACTGACCTTGGCCAAATGTCAGAGCTTTTTCGCCTCTCCCAGACCAGCGCACGCCTGATTTATCCATGTCATAACTACCAATTCTCACCAGCGGTGCGTATGATCAAAAGCTTTATAGCACAAGACTACATTGGAACACCACAACGTGTAGTCATTCGTACTTGTCGGCCAACTCACGCCAAAGGAGTCGCTGAGTGGCGACCCGATTGGCGCAGACAGAGGGAACACGCTGTTGGTGGTATCTTAATGGACCATGGTCCACATAGTTTGTACTTAGCTCAACATTTTCTGAACCATCTGCCATTAGAGAAGGTTTCTTGTAACATAGGCTCTTTTGGCGGCAATGACTTCAACACAGAAGACACAGCACAGCTTGAAGTGATGTATGAGCAAGGAGCACAAGCTATGATTTACCTCTCCTGGGCTTCAACGTATCGGACGACCAAGTACTTAATCGTAGGCACACATGGATACATTGAGTTTACTGATGACATGCTTATCGTCTCCAATGCTGATCAGCGCTTTATGCTAGATAGCAAGGCTGAGGTCAATGACCCATCCCATCATAACTGGTATAAATCCATGTTCATCGATTTTCAAGAGAAGCTTGCTCATTTCAACGATCCGGTAGCTCTTTTACCATTATTGGAGGCGCACTCTGTAGTAGCAGCAATTAGTGCTGCCTATGCCTCAGCAACCCGCATGGGCGAGTGGACTACCGTAGAACGTCCCGCCGCAAAAGCACAACAGAGTTGATCTAACCAATGTGAGACAACAACCTATCAATCGTCTCCAACAACTCGTCCAGATCGAACGGCTTCTTTATTAGTGGCAGCTTGCGTTTATCCAGCTCCTTTTGCGGTGCGCTCGCGCTCATCATCAGTATTGGAACCTGTTGCAGAGCTTCCATTTGACGAAGCTTGTCATAGACTTCGATCCCATTCATGCGAGGCAAGAGATAGTCGAGTAGTACTAGCGCTGGTTTAGTAGCTCTTACGAAATCCAATGCGCGTATGCCATCATCTACCAGCACCCCTAAATAAGCGGTTTCGGAGAGGATCACCTTCAAGAGTATAGGACCAATATCGGCGTCGTCTTCCACAATGAGAATGGTTTTTGTCTCAAGCTGCTTCTGGCTCATGCTATTCCCCTGAGTTAAAATATTTTACCTAGAACACGCAACAGAGCCGGAAGATGTTTCAAGGGGTGACTGGCAAGCTCTCGTCTTGCACACCTACGCGTGCCAATCACGTGTATTGTGCACTATGCCCAAAATATAGCTCTTCTTTTTTTGCGATTTAGCCCTATCTACCGCATAGTCTCGATCACTATACTATATAGTAGGCAGTTTACGATGAAAAATAGCATTGCTCCTGGCTTGTCTATGAACTGTTGACAAATCACAATCCACAACATATCGGCAAGGACCCTGCCGATTTCGTCTCTGGTGGTTCGGCGTCTTGTATGATATACTAGATGCACGGGACTTTGTTGTCTAAACAAGTTGAAAGGCAACTAGAGCAGATGACCACGACGTATACATCAGGTACGAGAGTCGATCATTACGAGATTATTCGTATGTTGGGTCATGGTGGCATGAGTTATGTCTACCTGGCATATGATGCCACCAATCAGCAAAAAGTGGTTTTGAAATTCCCCAACGCGGAGCTTCTCGGTGATATTGCCGTCTTTGAGCGCTATAGGCGCGAAGCAGAGATTGGGAATCGGGTCCGCCACCCCAATGTACAGCAGGTACTCAACGCAGACGAAAAGCGCACTGCTGACTACCTGGTTGTCGAATATATCCAGGGACGTACCTTGCGCTCCGTGCTTGAAGATTATGCGCCTGGCCCTCTCCCAGTGACAGATGCTATCAATATTACTATACAAATCTGTGAAGCTCTGGCATGTTGTCATGAAAAAGGCGTCGTTCATCGTGACATTAAACCAGAGAATATCATGATCCGGGACGATGGCACAATCAAGATTATTGATTTTGGGATTGCCTTATTAGAAGGGGCGCGGCGCGTTACCTGGCGCGGCCTCTCTGGTACTATGGGCACACCCGACTATATGTCACGTGAGCAACTCAAAATATATTTGCAATTATGAATCAGCACGTCTCACAAGATCCCCCCTCGATTGTGCGTGCAAATGCCAACATTTCGCCAGAGCTAGCCACCGTCGTGATGCGCGCCATTCGACGCGATCATGATAAACGTTATAAATCAATGAAAGAGTTCCTCCACGATCTGCGCAACCTGGAAGAGGTCAAGCCGGTCCCCTACGAGCCAGATGCACCTACCTTAAATCGCACTGGCAGGACCGTGCTTAGCGCCTCACTGATCATTATTGCTATTTGTTTAGTGATTATCACCCTGGGCTTCCTCGTACAGTTTATTCACCATGCCATACGCTAGTTGTCTTCTGCCAGGACATTTGGGCAGTTTTACTAATCTTATGGTTAAAATGTCTCTGGCATTTGGGCAAATAATGCCTTGCGATCTCTGTAAGTAAGCTGCTATTATATAAGGATAAGCAGAACATTGCCCAACACTCAGTAGAGACTTTTTTTAACCGATGGGAGAAGATGAATGTGTCTGTACAAATAGCACCTCCGCAATTTTTCTACGCTATTGGTGACGTTCATGGTCAACTCAAGAAGCTCACCAAGCTCCTGCGTCACGCAGGATTGGTAGATGAGCACCTCTCATGGCGCGCAGGTAGTACCACGTTGTGGTTTATAGGCGACCTTGTGGATCGTGGTCCCGACGGTATCGCTGTGCTCAATCTGGTGATGCGTTTGCAAAACGAGGCCACCGCTGTTGGGGGTTGTGTAGGGTCTCTGCTCGGTAATCACGAAATGATGATGCTTGCAGCTTATCGTTTTGGCCGACGTTCGACAGGGCTGGGCAGTAATTTTCTGTCCAAGTGGAAGCAAAACGGCGGCAATCGCAAAGACCTGGCAGGACTGCATCAGCAACATCTCGACTGGATGGCTCAATTGCCTGCCATGGCGCTGGTTGGTGATTATCTCTTGATGCATGCCGATGCGCCCTTTTACATCAAGTGCGGACACACAATCGATGGCGTGAATGCCACGTTTCGTACGCTGATGAAGCACAGTGATGCATTGGCTTGGGAAGAGATGCTTGACGACTTTGCACGGCGCGGAGCCTTTCTGCATACGCTACATGGCGAAGACTTTGCACGCCGTTTCCTCAATATCTTCGGTGGTTGCCAGTTGATGCACGGGCACACCCCCATCAGCGCGATACGCAATTGTTCGCCAAAGAAAGTTGATGCCCCATGGATTTACGCAGGTGGACAATGTGTCAATATCGATGGCGGCATGTTCTTGGGTGGCTCTGGCTTTGTCCATCAATTCCCTTTATCCATACCAGTGTAAGCACCACGTATAGCTGGAAATATGTCTCACTTCAGCCTCTTGCACTTATACGTTTTACATAGTTTTCCCGATATTTTATAGAGAAACTATAACAAAAGGCTCGCACAAGCTCAAGAATCGCTCAAGAAAGACAGTTTTTTGTACAATTTGCACAAATTTCGCTGAGTATATTTTACTATTTTGTAACTAGTACCTCGGACCAAAACGTCATATACTTTGCTCTATAGAGGACGAATGGGCCGTGCAATGATTGCACCTCATCCCCTTAAATGCAAAGACTGCTCCCCTTGGTAAAGATGCCTCCGATGTTTATCCATGGTGTTTCACGCACACACATGAAGGGAGTACTACATGGCGACTCAAGATCCGAACGAAGTCAAAATGGTTCCCACCCTCGGCCTTACCGGTGTGACAATTAACGCAATGGCACTTATTGCACCCGGTGCTTTCCTTTGGACCACATATCAATTGCAGGCAGCTCCAGCCTCAGCGATGAATATGTGGGCCTCAGTTTTCATTGCTACTGCAATTGCAATGCTGACTGCCGTTGCTTACGCTTCACTCGCTAATCGTTATCCTGAAGCTGGCGCTGGTAGTTCGTACTATTTTGCAGAAGCTTCTGTCTTGCACCAAGAAGAGCATCGTCACTTTAAGTTTGCCCGCCTCAGTAAGTTTATTGTGGGCTGGGCATCACACCTCTACTATTGGATTTATCCTGGTGTGATGGTAGCCTTCATGGGCCTGCTCATCACCTACATTATTCAGACATTTGTGCCCAGTTTTGGCGCTCCCTGGCAGGAAGTGCTAGTCTGTGTCATCTTTGCTTTTCTCGTAGGCGGCATTGCTTATATCGGTGTGACCGGTTCAACACTGGCAAATATTGTCATTAACGTTATCCAGATCCTCGCACTCGTTGTTTTCTCCATCCTCGCTATTGCCTATCGTGTCCAACATCCCAATGTTCATTATCTCCATCCCAGTGCATTGAGCGTGATCTTGCCTCATGATATGAGCGGACTCATCTTCCAATCAACGATTGCAATCCTGCTCGTGGTGGGTTTCGAGTCGGCTACTGCATTGGCTGCGGAATCGAAGAACCCTGGGCGTGATATCCCTCGTGGTGTATTGCTCTCGTTGGTGATCCAGGCTGTTGTTTTCTACTTTATAGAATACTTTGCAGCCAACTTCTTCATTAACAGTGAGTATAGCAGTGGTAGTGGAAAGACTCTGGTGACGGGTTTTGCTGCCGCCAATGCTTCTGGTGCTCCTATCGGCGACATGGCGAAGATTATTGGTGACGCGATGCTTGGTAACAACGGTTTAGCATTTGCGATTATCATGGCTGCTACTGTCGTCATTGCTCTGATTGGTACCGCGCTTTCCTGTCTCAACACTGGTGTGCGCGTGACCTATGCGATGGGTAAAGATACCGAGCTACCAGCGGTCTTCGGTTTCTTGCACGGTAAATATCGTACACCGCATATGGGTGTGATCGTTCTGAGCGTCATCTCTGCCATCATTGGTGGGTATGGCGTATTGAGTATCGATAACCTGACTCAGGTCACTTTGATCTCGAACATTGGAACTTTCCTACTGTATGGTATGACCTGCCTCATCTGCATCATTGCCTTTGCAGGCGTAGCAGCGCGCAACGTGCTCACTACAGCCATTCTCCCGGCTATCGGTGGAATACTGAACGTTCTGATGCTTATTGGTGTATTGTACTTCGCCATTACTGGTGGTGGTTCTGCTCAGGTTGATACCATTATCGCTGGTGTCTTCGCTCTCGCATGGCTAGTTATCGGCTTTGGCTACCTGTACTTCCGTAAGCTGACCCAGGGTATTCCTATCCTGCACCCCGAAGATCATAAAGAGACCAAGGGTGAAGGCGAAATCTCTATCGCTAGTGGCGAATAAGTTACTCTTTCTGGAAAATACTCAACGGCGAGTACTTTCCACGAATACAGGCGATAAGCAAAAGCCTTGTATCATCTTGAAACGATCATTGCAACTAGCCGATGAATGACCATTTCAGTGACCATTGCCCCAACGTTCCTTTGACGAAGATATGTAGAAGGAACTCTTGTTGACGGCAAGATGCCATCTGGCAGGTCACTGTATCTCTCTGTCTGGAACAAAGAAGATGCAAGTAGTAGCGTTCCTGTAAGGATTACGTATCGAGTATTTCCCTCCTTATATCTGTGACAAGAGGATAGACTGAGGAAGAGACTCTATGAGACCAGAAGACCAACAGGTCTTGTTGTATGCAGCTCAGTGGGTCATGGAGAATAAACGCAAGCATGTACAAACGATTCGTAGGCTTGCCGGAAGCGAAGAAAATTATTTACTACTCATCCGAGAGATCAATAGGGTCGAGGCGCAGTTGTTCAAGGCACGCTCGTTGCGCGTAGCCGCTACCCTTACCATTGTTGATTGGCTCATCATATTGAATACTTGTGAGTGGCATTGTGCTTATTGCGAGTTAAAACCCTTTCAAGTCATGAGCCATGTATTGCCTTTACTATGTGGAGGAACAACAATTGAGAATTGCGTTCCCGCTTGTTATAGCTGCGGACGATCAGGAAGGAGTAAGAAGGAGAAGTTACGGCTTCAACACAGGCTTACGCTACTCATCAATAAACAGACTGGAATAAAGGAGCAATGCTTTCCAATGAGACAACTCACTCTGTCACTATTAACTTACAAATATGCGGTTTGTCAGCTCCACCCTGACAAACATATTCCCTATTGGGCGCTGTTAGGCGAATTTGTTTCTTTGACGCGCACGCACGAAGAACTCTCTATCATCTGCCAGGAAGACAATGTACCAGAGGACGTTGAGGCTGAAAGAGGCTGGTGCTGTGTGAAAGTTCACGGTGCTTTCGATTTCGCCACACCTGGCATCAATGCCTCGCTCGCCGTGCCATTGGCGCAGGCCGAGATCAGTACTCTGGCCATTGCCACTTTTACCACAGAGTATCTCCTGGTCAAAGAAGAGTATGTCGAGCGTGCTTTAGAAGTGCTTACCCAGGCTGGTCATCATTTAGAGCACTAGCATCTTTTGCAGCAGATAGTCTAGTGCCATTTCCACTTGACTCATGAAGATTTGGTGTGTATACTTCCCTTCTGGGGAGGTAGGGGGAGCCAATGTCCTTTCTCGGTGGGTATTGAAATATGATTAACTGGCAATCATCGCGTATCAGGGTTTGTTTCTTAAGGAGTCCATAGCTCATGCATTTTGACTTATATCACTGGCTCTTCGATGATCCGATTACAGCGGCTTCTAATGCAGGTCAGAGCACGCCAGAGGTGTTCCATTACCTATGGCCCTGGCTGATTTTCTGCTGTGTAGGACTGTTGCTTACTTTTTATTATTCCGTTGAGGGGCGTAAGCGCTTCGTCAAGAGTAAGCTTCTTGCTAAGCGTATGCTGGACCAATACCTCGGTTGGTTTGCCGTCATTTGTTTCGTTGGACTGCCGATACTCTTCTCGCGTGTCTACCTGGAAGGCTATTTCTTTGCTTGGCGCGTGTGGCGTTACCTCTGGCTGGTAGCATTGATCTGCTGGGCTATTACCTGGATCGTCTATCTTGTGAGAAAATACCCACAAGAGCGAGCCAGTCTTCAGGCATATCAGAAGCGTCAACAATACATTTCCAAGGGTAGCAAACGTAAAGCAAAAGCTGCTTCCCGCTAGGAAACAGAGTCAATACATGATGAAACGTACCGCAGCAGGAATTATTCTCGCTGGCGGACAAAGCAAGCGTATGGGCTGTGATAAAGCTTGCTTGCCCTTGCCTGGTGCAGAGCACATGACCTTTCTGCAACACCTGACCGAGATGCTTCTATCCTTGTGCTCTGAAGTTGTAGTGGTTGTACGCGATACGGCTCAGTTTGCAGAAACGGGGGTCCATCAGCTGCCCGCTGTGCGTATGATTGCCGACGATATTCCCAACTATGGCCCTTTGATGGGTCTGCATAGTGGTTTACGCACAATCACTACTTCTCATGCGCTAGTCATGGCTGTAGATATGCCTGATGTCCAGCCCGTTGTTGTTTCATTGCTCCTTACGCCGCCTCTCTCGGAGGCGATACGGGTCCCGCTCGTGGGTGATATTCCGCAAGTGTTGCTCTCCGTTTATCCTCGCTCTGTTCTCCCATTGATCGCAGCGTGTTTGCAAGCTGGTAGACGTGATCTGCGCTGTCTCTTGCGCGTTGCCCAGGTTGAATATATCGCAGAGACGCAATTGCGCGCGCTCGATCCTGCGTTACGCTCGTTTGTGAATGTGAATAGACCACATGATTTATCGCTATTGCATAATCCCCTGTGATAGTGCATGCGTAGCATGTACAGATCGTAGTTGCGCAATTTATTGCGCCATGCTCCATGAAAAAACCCCTGTAGTTGCGCAATTTATTGCGCCCGTTTTATTGGTTAATATCCCTGGCGCAATAAATTGCGCAACTACGATCTGTACGCAAATTGCATATTTTACTCAACATTCACTATAATTTGATGGTAGCCAGTCGCACCGTTAGGGACGGTCCCTTGTTGCTGGTTCGTCTGAGTTTCTCCCGTGCCATCGGTTGCTCTGGCAACCAGCGTATACTTACCGGGCTGGGTGGGATGCCAGGGCAAGCGCCAGAACCGCCAGCTATCCGGCGAAAGGGGTTGGTCCAGATTAGCCTGTTGCCAGCTTCCTCCGCCATCCGTGCTCACCTCAACGCGTTGAATGCCACGATTCCCAGCGAAAGCTATGCCGCCGATCTCAACCGTCTGCCCTGAGATCAACTGGCCTCGCGGATGATCGATACGACTGATTGTGTGTAACGGGCCGTTATACCAGCCCTGACTGGAATAGAGACCCTGCACAAAGTGGTCGGTCAAATGCACACGCGTCACCCACTTGGGATTCTCTTCACCATAGCGCCCTGGCACGAGTACGCGCAAGGGATAACCATGGCGTGCAGGCAGTTCCGCGCCATTCATACGCCAAGCCAGCAAGGCATCAACTGCCAGTACTTCGTCCAGTGGGAGGCTGATAACATAGCCATCAACGCTAGAGAAGGCGACAAAGCGGGCTGTCTTTTGCGCCCCACCGTGGCGTTCCAGCACAGTACGCAGCAAGACGCCTTGCCAGATGGCCGTGCTGATCAGATGATCACCAATGCCGTTAGCAATACATTCCAAGGTAATCGCCCGCGAGATCGAGGGCAGCTTTTGCACTTCTTCGTAGGTATATGTACCAGGAGTGTGTACCAAACCTCCGATCTCCAGCCGCCACAGGGCAAGATTGGGCGTTGGGTCCACGGTATTTTGCGTCACGACATAGTGTTGATCATTTGGGGTAATGGGAGCCACCATGTCGTTATGAGGCCACGTCTTCGTGCCATCATAGCTCGTATAGTCCTGCAAATAACGTTGTATCAGTCCGAATGAAGCTGCACCCGCCCCTAAAGCCAGGGTGGCCACGCCACTTCGCGCCAGTAATTGCCGTCGTTTCTGGGCAACGGTTGGTCTATCAGGCTGGCTTTGTCGGGGTAGCAGTAATCGATAGGCCAGACAAAGCGTCAGGCCATAGAGACTAAAGTCTATCAACAGACTAAGGATGGTGATCAGTACTGCCCAACCGAATGGCAGACCAAACTGGTTGCGAGCGAGTTCATTCCAGAACAGCAGGGTGGCGATCAACGTCATGCCCACCGCGAAGCCCAGTGCGGTAAGCCCTTCCCGTTTGCCCGGTCGCACGCTACTCGCAGGCAGTGGTACACGTACGAGTGCAGCGTACAGCCAGCTTAGTGCTGTACCAACGGCGATCATGCCCAGCAATGCTAACCCTAGAGGCGTTTTTTTTGCATTAACACCAAAGGTAATCAGCAAGCGCACGAAGGTATCTACATCAAGGTGTTTGAGTACATAGTCACCAAAGAGTGTTATTGGCGCGGGTGCTCCTAACGCAAAGTAGAGTACGCCCATAATCATGACTGCGACCAGACTGGCAACCAGACCTGCTCCTGGTGCCAGCAGAGCCGCGATCAGTAGAGCCTTGCGCCTACTATAACTTTGAGGAAGTGCGGGAGATGGTACTGCCTTGTCCATGATGTTCCCTTTCAAATGTTGGGGTTATTGTATCTATGCATTTCTATTTGACTCATTGGTATTTGATGTGTATACTTTCCCTCTGGGGAGGCAGAAGGAGGCCAATGTTCTTTTTCGACCCGTTCGGGATTGAAACGCCAGTCCCAGAGCTAGCAGCGAGAGGTCGTAAGCCAAAAGGTAGTAGAGACTCCAATCGACCTTCCCATCGAAGAGATAACCCAAGATGGAAGCGCTACTGAAATACCAAGCAGTGCATACAGCCAAGCATGCGGGGCAATACCATTCAAGGGCACCCACAAGGGATGCCCCTACAATGGTACGCGCACGTCCTATGATGCGCGTTCGTACCATTGTAGGGGCATCCCTTGTGGGTGCCCTGTAAGGGCGAACGCCCGTTCTGTAAGGCTTATTTGACTGGTATTGTCCCTTGTGCGCCCCTTGGATGGCCTCATTTGACTGGTATTGTCCCTTGTGCGCGCTTTGCTGGTGCGTGTACAAAGCCACCCATGGCAATAGCGCTGCGGTGTACCAGGGGAAAATGTGCGAAGCAGCGGCAAAAATGGCTCCGATGAGCACAAGGATTCCAGCTTCGACGCTGATGCGCTCGCCCTGGCGCAGACGCAAAACGATTAACGCAGCGCTACCGACGAGTGCGAGATCGAGCACGTAGATGAGTATCATGGTCAGTACTATATCCAGATGCATAGTCATGGCAAGCCAATTGATCACCTGCATGATTATGCCAGCATTGGAAGTGCGCTCACTCGCGTAGGTTGCGAAAAAGCCAAGAATCTGGCCGTGGCCCAGCACGATGTAAGGAACGTATGCCAGCAGGATGGTCGTGATGCACGAGGCCAGCAAGGCCCAATCGCGCTTCCGCAAGAATACAGCCAGCAATAACACAGGATAGATTTTGGTGAGCGCCGCTAATGCCAGCAAAACCCCGGTAAGCACACGCGACCCACGTCGCGTACTTTGTGCACAGACCACAGTGAGCAGCATTAGCATTATCGTCAGCGCATCGATATGGCCCTGAATAGCGAACTCAATGATCGGCAGTGGTGCCCAAGCGTAGATCACGCAACGGGCGGGATCACTACCACGCTTCTTCAGCAACCAGGCCAGTGCACAACAGGAGACGATTTCACAAATGGTAAGCAGGACTTTGAAGACCACAAGGTTCGCGGGGGCCAACAGGTAGCTCAACAGATAGAACCCCTGTGCCACGGGCGGGTAGAGCGTTGGCACATTGCGGAAACGGATAATCCCATAGAGGAAATCGTCGCGTAGTGGCAACAATTGAGGATCGCCGGGCGCATAGACATAGGGACTGTAGCCGTGTAGCGTCACCCGTGCATCCCACAGATAACGCCAGGAATCGTGCGACAGGTCCGGCTCAATGGGCAGGAGTATCCCGCGCAACAGCAACGCTCCCCCCAGCACAACAAGCAACTCTACCCACTGACGATACCCACTGCTTGCTCGTGTGCAGAGGATGAGCAAGCAAGCAGCGAGATAGGGCAGAAATGCCAGCAACCAGAGCACAATGAAAGCAGAAACATCCGTGTCCACAGGCGGAGCCATATGCCCCAGCACCAAGTTATAGGCCACAGACAACAACAATAACGTGCACAGCAAGGGCAGTCGCCAGCGTTGCAAGAATGTGCCCACGTTAGTAGCTCCAATTCAGGCCGCATTGGGCACAATGTCGAGCAGGCGTCTCGCTCTCAAAGGCACGCCGAAAAGCCTGGTAGCGTTCCCCTTGCCAGATAGCGGCAATCGGCTCCTGAAAGACGTTTCCCAGCACACGCTCTTCGTAGTATTCGCGTGCGCTACGGTGCCCAAAGGGTGCAAAGCAGCAGGAGAGTACATTGCCGCTGGATGTAATATATCACGCGTGATACTCTCCAATGGGGAGGCGGCACCGGCAGCTCTGAAGCGGATACCTCGCTCCTTACTCATCCGCTCACAGCGGTGCACAATCTCCATCTCTTCAGCGGTGGCGCGATGGAACAGAGCCTGCTGCTCAGTTGCCAGACCTTTTTCAAAGTACACAAAGCGCTGCATATAGACCTCGCCCACCCCATACTGACCCGCTAACTCGACGAGAGCAGGTAATTCGTGCAGGTTGGTACGCATGGCCGTAAACCAGAGTGAGACTGCTGGCTTTTCTGCTTGGCGCTCCTTTTGTAAGGCGACAAAGGCTTGCACATTGCGCCAGATCTTGTCAAACGCGTCAACTCCGCGTACCCTGGCATAGGTCTCGCGTGTAGCGCCATCCATTGAGAGACGATATTCGTCGAGTCCAGCGTCAATCAGCTCCTGACCCTTGCGGTCCGTGAGGACGATACCATTAGAATTGAAGAGTACATAAGTGCCACGCTCCTTTAAATAACGAATCATGAGCGGTAACTCGCTATTGAGTAGTGGCTCGCCCAGACCATGTAGCACTACGCGTTCCAGGATCGGAAACTGATCGACGATCTCACGAAACTTCTCAAAACTGAGGTCGCGGTCGTCCTCACGCGAGAGGAGTGTACGCGGACACTGTTGGCAGAACTCGTTGCAACGACTGGTCGGTTCGATATAGATCGAACGGGGCAGCGTGACGAGCGTAGTGGTAGTCATAGCAAACCCCCTGACAAAGAGCAAATTACCGCTGCACTGAGGGGCGCTAACTCCGGCTGAACTGTTAGTAGCGCTTTCAACCTCAGCAGCTCCGGCAATTCATCAATATCGAAGAGCGGCTCTAACAGGTGGACGCTGAGGCCCAACCTGTGTGCCCGCTCCATAGTCATCTGTAGGACCTGTGGTGTACTCATCGGTATCTTACTGAAGAGGTCATATGGCTTGCGCATGGCAATGAGATAGTAACCGCCATCTTCTGCTGGACCGAGTACCACATCAGCCCCTTCTAGGGCCTGGCAAGCCTGAGTGATCATCTCACGACCAAGCTGTGGCGCATCAGAGCCGATGAGAATAGTTTGCTGGAAACCAAAGGCGGCAGTCGTGTGAAAGGCATGGCGCAAGCTACTGCCGAGATCTGGACCACACTGCGCAAAGTAGCGACTCGCCCTGGCAGACGGTACCAGAGCTGTCACATTCAGCGCGAAATCGGCCTCGCTGGGCGTATAGGCCCAATACATAGTATATGCCTCCTCTTGCCAGCCCGCGAAACGTTGCGCGAGATCACTCAGAAAGGCTTTATAGATACGTAGCGTTTCAGACGTGCCGATAGTCACCGCCAGGCGCGTCTTCACCTTCCCCTCTTCCGGGTTGCGCGCCATTACCACCAGCGCGGTTTTAGCCATGGCTCTGCCTTGCGCTCGCGTAACGCAGGGTGGTGCTAAGCATACTGTACGCCGCTTTGATGCTGCCCCGCAAGGTTCCAGCCACTTTCGAGCGACCCGCCATGCGACGGCGATAGCGCAGATCGACCTCCTCAATGCGATAGCCCGCACGAGCCGCCTTCAGGAGCATCTCTACCGGCCAGCCAAAAGTCATCTCCTGCATGTGGAGCGCAGCTAATTCGCTAGCCCGTATCACCCGAAACGACCCAATATCATGAAGATGCACGCTGTACATCATATTGAGTAGACGACTCACCAGCCAGTTTCCCAGCCTTGCCTGAGGGGGCACTGCGCCCTTCTCGGCATGTAAGATCAGCGGGATTGTCGCTACCATCTCCATCCATAAAAACGATGATCTCAGCTCCTTGCGCCACAGCTTTTTGAAAACCTTGCCAGCAGGCACGTCCATAGCCCCGTTGTAGCTCCTCTATAACCAATGCACCTGCCGCACGCGCCACAGCAGCAGTCGCATCACTACTCCCATTATCCACCACAATTACCTGCTGCCCCACAAGCTCTGGCAACAAGCTACGCAGGCTCTCCTCCTCATTCAATGCGGGAATGACAATGGCAATATTTTTCTGGGCATCCATAACGTCAATCTTTGCTCCTCTCGACTTTAGCATTCTATCCTTTGTGCCTCATCTATAAACTCTTCTCCCGACCTTACTGGTAGTATAACAGGAAAGGTCTTCAGGGAGAAGATGGCAGGAAATGATCCTATTTTGACCAATGGCCCATACATGTGCTATGCTCAAAGAGAAGATGCATATCCCAGCCTGCGCTTCCCTCTTCATCATTGCGAGACACCAGGAAGCCGCTTGAGTATCCCGCGCAGACTAAACCCCTGGATGAGCAAGGTAAATAAGATAACAGCATACGTAGAAACCACTAGCACAGAACGATTGGGAACCTCCAATGGAATAGCCAGCACAAGCGCCAGAGAAAGCGCTCCACGCAAGCCACTCCAGAAAATGATCAGGCTCCACGCATGGGGAATGGGAGCTGGAAAGAGACGCACTCGTGATTGTGCCGAGAGTAGGAGTACTAAGACCAATCGCGCGAGCAAGACCACACCAACGGCAAGCGCGGCAATAAGGAGCGTCGGTCCACTCGTTGCCGGATTAGAGATGAGGGAGAGGGGATTAAGTTGGATACCCACTAACAGAAAAATGAGCGCATTCGCCACAAACGCAATAGTGCTCCAGAATGAATCTACAGCGGCGAGTGTCTGCTCAGACATGCCCACAGAACGACCATAGTTGCCTACAACCAGTCCGGCAACGATGACGGCCATGATCGCCGAGAGATGCAGTGTATCAGCCAGGAGATAGACGCCATAGGCGACAATAATGGTGATAGTGGTTTCAACTAAGGGATCATCAATGTACTTCACCAACACGCTCACGCCCCAACCACAGCAGAGACCCAGCACAATCCCGCCGCCTGCCTCAACGATAAAGAGGCCCGCTCCTGCTAGCCATCCTTGTAGCCCCGATGGCGTCTCCCCATGCAGTGAGAGCAGCACCAACGAGAGAAAAGTCTGATAAAGGGAGCCTGCCACCCCATCATTGAAGAGGCTCTCGCCCTCGATGATCGTAGAGAGCCGTTCATTTACGCGCAATTGGCGAAATAAACCGAGCACTGCGACCGGATCGGTTGGGGAGAGAATAGCTGCGAGCAGAAATGCAGTACTCCATGCCAGTCCATCGGCAACGTGGAGGATTGTTGCAATCATAACCAGCGAGAGCAGAAGACCTGGACCAGCGAGTAAGAAGATTGCGAGCCAATTTTCGCGCAAGCGGGAAAATTGCATCGTCCATGTCCCCTCAAACAGCAGCGCAGGCAGAAACACAAAGAGTACAAGTGGAGGCGTGAGTCGTGCTTCCGGCAGAATCCCAAAGAGGCTGAAGAGTAAGCCAACAACCACTAAGCCCAAGGTATAAGGTACAGCGAGACGACGTGTCACCAGAATTACGCCCAGTGCAGTCAGGAGGAAAAAGACAAGACTACGTACAATAAAAGTAATATCTATCATAGCATGCCCTTCGGTCAGTTCTATTGCCATCGCTCCTCTTCTAGAGAAGAGTAGAAATTGTAGCACAGAAGCCACATAAGAATATTGCCGACCAGACTTCCCGGCACGCCCATGATCAATAAGATCGCTTCCTCAGCCATTGTAGCATGGGATCAGTAAGAGAAGCAAGGGCATCAGTCTTGAACGACCTTTAGCATAAGTCTCCTCCCGAAGGCATCAAGACTAGAAAGGTAATCGTGTAGCTCAGTAGAGTGCTCTACATTCAGGGCAAAACCAGGGAAGGTAGTCCAGAGCGATCTAGATATGTTCAATTTGACGTTGCTTGATTACTCCGTCTGTCATAATGGTGACTGATCCTTTCACTATATTGATGCCTCACTGTAGCAACAATGAAGTAGAGAATGGGCAGACCGAAGATGAGTCCCGCCTGATACATGACCATCGGTGCACGACTGAAACCTACAAACGGGTAAATAAAGAGGGCTGTGCCCGAAAGCAGTAGCAGCGTAATGGTGAAGGCGTCCAGACGACGTAGCACGGTGACAGCTGGCAACCACAGGACATACCAGGGCCAGAACCAGCCAGAAACAAGCACTAGATACCAGAATATAGCACAAGCCCAGCCCGTCAGGAGTACCTCAAAGCCCGGTATACGCATATACGCATCGCCTTCTGAGCTATCCTGCGGGTTCGTCCAGCTGGTAGGAACATCTCGTACTTGTGCAAAAAGATGCATATAGATAAGAATGAAGATAAAGATAGCTGAAGCGCGTACTGTAATATCTGCCGCTGATACAGGTTGCAGAAAGGCAGGAAAATGTGCCCACCGTGCGAAACCCTGGAATAGAGCGCGTATAGGAAAGGTCAACGTACTGATCGGCGCATGAATGAAGTGTTCCATATCAATGGCAGACGTGATGGCAAAGAAGGTGGTAGCACCACGCCAGAATGGCAATAAGATGAGTACAACGGGCAAAAACATGAGTAACAAACGCCAACAGAAGCCCCAAGTTGCCCGCGCCATATTACGCTCAGTGCGCATATCAAACCATGCGAACAGAGGTGCCAGCAAGAGCGTGACAAAGTTTATGCTTATCGCCAAGCCAAGCAGCAGCAGGCTACCAACTACCAATACGCGCTTTTGGCCCTGTACATAGAGCCAGAGTGCCAACAAAATGAACATGGTGAGTAGCCCTACATTGTGTCCTCCCCCGGCTAGCTCGATCAGCGCAAGAGGATTCCATGCGTAGAGCAGTGCTCCAGTCACTTGACGAGCAGGCGCGATCTTGCCCAGAATCACCCAGATCAGTAAACAGTTTATAAGATGTGCAATCAGCGCGCAACCTTTGAAGAGCAATAATGAGATTGCAGGATCATTGCTTATCCAGGACAATAACGCGGTAATACAGAGCCACAAAGGACCAAAGATATTCGGACTATTGCGCCCCGAAAAGACCCAGACTAAGTATGGATCATGGGGAAATTGTATGGGAGCTGTATTGAGCGGATCAGTCCCATAGACTGTCATGAGGCGTCCTGAAAACATATACGTGAAAACGTCATCCGAAAATAGCAAGGGCTGAAAGAGGATTGTTACTCCGAAGAGCAGTGCCCCCGCCAATAACAGGTAGAGATAGCGTTGTTGAGCACGTATGCACGATCGATGTGTAACTCTGATAGCATAGGCATAAGCTGCTAACAAGCCTGTAAAAGTAAGACCAAGTAACAGCGAAGGTAGCCCTGTATGGTTGGATGTTATAGCAGGAGAATAATTATACAAGATCACGAGAATATGCGAAGGGAATAACGTCCATGACCATACATTAGGTAATGGTGTGCTACTGAGATGTAATGCGGGCAGTGGCGCAAGAGCCACAATGAGTAAACAGAACAGTTCACTAATACAAGCAAGCGCTAATAAGCAGAAGAGAGTCATCCTTCTACGGTGAATCTGTTGATATGTTCTCAAAAAGGTGTCATCCTTCTTCCCATAATTGCGCAATTTATTGCGCCATGCCCGCCACAAATACCCGTAGCTGCGCAATTTATTGCGCCTGGTTTTCTTTATTATTATCCCTGGCGCAATAAATTGCGCAGCTACCCTTTTCTCTCTTTTTATCCTTGGTGCAATTTATTGCGCAGCTACCCTTCTATCTCTTTTTATCCTTGGTGCAATTTATTGCGCGGCTACCCTTTTCTTTTACTCTAAGCCCACACGCTTAAAAGCGGTATCGATATACTTAACATAGTAGTCGGTATTAGTCAACTCTGCTAGCTCTTCATGCGAGAGGTAGCCAGCCACTTCAGGATCGTTGCTCAGCTCTGTCACCAGCGCCGGACCTTGAATAGGGCCATTACTCGTCATGCTCCAGACCTGCTTAGCATTGCGCTGCACCATCTTATAGGCTTCCTGGCGTCCAACGCCCTTGTCGATCAAGGCCAGGAGGATACGCTGCGAGAAGACCAGCCCTCCCGTCATGTTCAAGTTTGCTAACATGCGTGCGGCATCAACTTCAAGGCCCTGTATGACAGCAGTAAAAATGTGCAGCATGTAATGCAGTAGAGTACAAGCATCAGGAATAATAATACGTTCGGCTGATGAATGGCTGATATCGCGTTCGTGCCAGAGGGCGACATTCTCCATAGCCGTCAATGCGAAACCACGCAAGACACGAGCAAGACCACAGATACGCTCGCACAATTCAGGATTGCGCTTGTGAGGCATCGCGGAAGAACCTTGCTGGCCCGCTCCGAAAGGCTCGAATGCTTCAGCAAGCTCTGTACGCTGCAAGTGGCGAATCTCCTGCGCCATCTTTTCTAGCGAGCTGCCCAGTAGTGCGAGTGTGGTGATAAAGTGGGCGTGGCGGTCGCGCTGTACAATCTGACTAGAGATAGGAGCAACACCTAAGCCCATCTGTTCACAGACAAATTCCTCGATCTGTGGGGGAATCGTCGCGTGTGTACCGACGGCACCAGAGATTTTGCCTACCGTCACTTGTGCCAGCGCAGCTGCCAGCCGCTGCTGGTGGCGTTTGAGTTCATCCATCCAGAGCGCCAGCTTGAGACCAAAGGTCAGCGGTTCCGCATGAATACCATGGCTACGGCCTACCATCAAGGTATATTTATACTGCTCAGCCGCCACACCTACCGCTGTCACCAGTCCGTCCAGTTTGCTGGTGAGCAGCTGCCCCGCCTCTTTGATTTGTGCTGCCAATGCGGTATCGAGTACATCAGAGGAGGTCATACCCAGGTGTATAAAGCGACCCTCTGGGCCGAGTTGTTCCTGAACGGAACGCAGGAAGGAGATCACATCATGATGCGTCTCTTTTTCTATTTCCTGCATGCGTTGCGTGTCATAGCTGGCCCGCCGTATCTTCTCCAGCACGTCCTGCGGAATTACGCCTTCGCGTGCCCACCCTTCGCAGGCAAGCAATTCTACTTGTAACCAAGTATCGGTTTTACGTTGGGCGGACCAGATAGCAGCCATCTCTGGCAAGGAGTAGCGTTCGATCATAATACATGTTCCTCGAAAATACTAACCATGGTGAGTTTGCTTCTGGTCTTAGTGTATCACAGACTTTTTCACCAAGTCTGCGGCCTTCTCGCCAATCATAATCGCAGGGGCATTAGTATGACCGCGAATGAGCGTTGGCATAATCGATGCATCGGCAACGCGCAGTCCAGTAATGCCGTGTACACGCAATTCATGATCCACCACCGCCATAGCATCGTTACCCATCTTACAGGTACCGACCGGATGAAAGATCGTATCAGCCCTTGCCCTAATTGCTTCAGCGATCTGCTCATCGCTCTGCACATCTTCCCCCGGAGTAATCTCCTCCCCACGGAAAGGCGCAAGTGCCCGCGTCTGCGCCCAGCGACGGCAAAGCTTCACACCATCAATCATCACCTGGAGATCGGCATCGCACGCCAGATAATTGGGCTGGATACGCGGAGGATCGAGTGGATTATTACTACACAATGTGATTTCACCAGAGCTTTGGGGACGCAGCAATGCACAGACAAAGGTAAAGCTGTGTTCTGGTGCAGGAGAAATGGGCTGGTTGCTAAGGTAGAGCGGCACCAACAAGATTTCTACATCGGGCAGCTGTAGTTCTGGCCTTGTCCTGACGAAGGCGGCAGCTTCTGCGAGATTAGAGGCTAAGGGACCTTTCTTCCAGAACATGTATTGCAGCTTATTCCAAAATGTATCTATTTGCAAAAGCGTAATCGGCTTGCTACAGTGATAGGCCACAGCCATGCCAAGATGATCCTGTAAATTTTGGCCAACGCCAGGCAGATCGACGATTACAGGAAGTTCCAGCGCCTTGAGCTGATCAGCGGGTCCAATGCCTGAGAGTAAGAGCAGTTGAGGCGAGTTAATAGCTCCCCCGCACAAGATAATCTCGCGCCCAGCTCTCGCTTCATGCAGCTGTCCGTTCTGCTGATAAGTGACGCCAATGGCACGCTTCTCTTCAACCAGTATCCGTGTCGCATGGGCATGAGTGAGCACACTGAGGTTCGGGCGACCGAGGATCGGCTTCAGATAGGCGGTTGCGCTACTATGGCGTTGTCCTCGTTTCTGTGTAAGCTGCACAAGCCCTACGCCCTCTTGTTTGGTGCCGTTGAAGTCGTCATTGCGTGCGATAGCTAGCTGTTGCCCTGCTGCGATAAACGCGTATGCGAGCGCATTAGGTGAGCGTGGATCGGCAACATTTAATGGGCCATCACTCCCATGATACTTTGAGGCACCGCGTTCCTGGTGTTGAGCCTTCTTGAAATAGGGCAAGACATCCTTGTCACCCCAACCCTCATTACCCAGATTGCGCCACTCGTCATAGTCCAGATGATCGCCACGAATATACACCATAGCATTGAGCGAGCTAGAGCCGCCCAGCATTTTTCCGCGTGGCCAGTACAGTTTACGATTGTGCAAATGTGGTTGCTCTTCTGTAGAGTAAGCCCAATCCAGTGGGGTCCTCAACAGGTTGGGAAAGGCGGCAGGAGTTTGCACCTCCGGTCTCTGATCCGATCCGCCAGCCTCCAGCAAAAGTACTGTGCAATTGGGATCTGCCGTCAAGCGATTGGCCAGGACACAGCCTGCGGAGCCAGCACCGACAATGATGTAATCGTACAAGGGGTATCTCCTTCTTTATAGCATAAGAAAGAAAATTTACATATTTATGATGCCACTTGATAAATATAAGGTTTGTAGCGAGATAGCGGTATCGGCTTTCCTTCAGCGTGTGCAGCTTCGAGGCAGACTGCCTTTGCCTGCAAAACTTCCTTCAGTGCTTCTTCAGGCGTTTCCCCGAATGCAGAGCAGAACTTGAGGCAGGAATATCTGCAATATATCCTTCATCTTCTTCACTATAGAAAATATTTATGAGGTAATCCTTCATGACTTAATCTCCTAGTTCAAGATCATATTGCTCAACTAACTGTAAAAATTGGCGAACTTGGTAGGCTTTTGCTTTTCCATTTTTTTCCTGCACATTGATAAGCTCTGGTATGCGTGGATGAACAAAAAAGCAGTGTTTGCCCAACTCACCCCAACGAAAACGCATAGCATATATGATCATCAGAGCCTACATAAACGACGCCATTGACCACAACCGGCGAAGAATAGATACTATTCCCTGTATGGGCGGTCCACTTGCGCTGTCCAGTAGTAGCGTCAAAGGCATAGAGATTATCGTCAAGGGAACCTATATAAACGACGCCATTGGCTACCGTAGGCGATGCATTAATCATGCCATTGGTAGCAGCAATCCACCTCTGTTGTCCACTAAAGGCATCAAAGGCGTAGAGCTTAAAGTCTTGCGAGCCTACATAAACAAGGCCATTGGCCACCGCTGGCGAGGAGTTGATGATAGCGCGCGTAGCTGTCACCCACTTTTGCACCCCACTAAAGGCATCCAAGGCATACAACATGTTATTCTCGGAACCCACGTAAATCAGACCATTGGCCACCGCTGGCGAGGAGCCGTTTATGGCACCTCCTGTTGTCGCGGCCCACTTTTGCACTCCACTAAAGGCATCCAAGGCATACAGCTTACCATTCATGGCACCCACATAAACCAGACCATTGGCAATGGCTGGTGAAGAAGTGATGATATCGCCGATAGAAGTGACCCACCTTTGCTGCCCACTAGTAGCATCAAAAGCATACAGCTTATAGTCAAAGGAGCCGATGTACACCAGGCCATTGACTACTGCTGGTGAGGAATGGATGAAGTAAGCAGCAATAGCGACGGAGCTACCTCCCAGAGAAACAACCCATTTCTGCTGTCCACTAGCGGCATCAAAGGCATACAGCTTGTTGTCAGCACCGATATAGATAAGACCATTGGCCACCGCTGGCGAGGAGCGAATGTCTCCTTTTACCACAGTGACCCACTTGGGTTGTCCACTAGCGGCATCAAAGGCATACAGCTTGTTATCATCAGAACCTACATAGATGATGCCATTGGCTACTACTGGCGAGGAGAAGATAATAGCCCCGGTAGAAGCTGCCCATTTCTGATGTAACTGCAAGACATTGTCTGCGTTCAAGATACGCTCATAGGGAAGGAGCAGCGGCACTCGCCGTTGCCGTGAGTGCCGCCTTTGCTGTCGCAGTAGCAGCCACATCCACGTTTGCTGTAGGAGTTACCCCTACTGTCGCATTGATCATTCCCTGACTTATAACGGTATAATCCCTAGAAGAGGGCTTCATGGACGAGTAGGCGTAGCTGCCTACAGCGCCGCTTATTAAGAGCAAGATCAGCACGACCAGTAGTGCTCTATATACTCCTGGCACGCCCGGCTTGCGTACAGGTGAAGTAATACTGAACTGCTTTGCTGGAGCAAACGCCGCAACATCAGCCGCTTCAGGGAATACCGCCCCGTCTGAAGCAAAAGCCTGCTTTACACCCTGATTATATTTCATGGCCGACGGCTCTCTGAGTTGAGATGGCATCACCCTATGCCCCTCAGAAGAAGCAAACATCTCGCCATTCTCTAGTGCAAGTGAGAGCAGAGGTTCAGAGGTCAGGGATGAGGCTGTGCGCGTAACGGATGGTACTGCGAGCCGTGAGGGAGGCAAGGAGGGAGGTAAGGTATTGGCAAATAATGTAGCAGGAGGCACCTCCACTGGCCCACTGGGCACAGGTTGGTATAACCCTGGGGCAGCGCTGGTCTGGCGCAAGGCATCGGCAAAGGCTTGCACCGAAGGGAAGCGCTCTTTAGGATTTTTAGCCAGCGCTTTGAAGAGTACCTCTTCTACTCCAGATGGTAAGTTTTGGACTAGCCCGCGCAACGGGGGCGGCAACTTAGTAGTATGCTGCACTACTACCTCGACGGCGGTACCCACAAAGGGACAACGACCTGCGAGCCACTCGTAGGTGACAACCGCCAGCGCATATTGATCGCTGGCAGGACGCGGCTTACCATCCATTTGCTCAGGAGCCATATAGGGCACCGTACCACCTACTCCCGCACTCATATTGATTGAGTGCGTACTATATGCAGCGGTAGCGATACCAAAATCCGAGAGCAACACCACGTCATCGGACTTCAGTAACATATTTTCCGGCTTGACATCGCGGTGTACCACATGCTGCTCATGGGCATACTGCAAGGCAGAGGCCATTTGCGTCACATAGTCAATAACAGCTGGTAGTGGCACACAGCAGCCTTTGGGGTGACGATCACGCAAAGTCCCTTTGGGTGCATAGTCCATTACCAGGAATAGCTCGTCTTGCTGACTCAGCCCGAAGTTGAGCAATGGCATAATATGGGGATGACGCAGACGGAACATACTGGCCTCGTTCAGAAAGAAGCGTAAGTGAGTAGCATCCGTCAGGCGCATCTGCAAGACCTTGATGGCAGCTTGATCATGATCGCGTATATGTTCAGCTAGGTAGACGTTGCCAAAGCCTCCGCCGCCGAGCCACTTGAGCAAGCGATAGTCGCCAACAAGTTGGCCAATGCGTTGCTGATATTCTTCCATTACAGGTTTCCCCGTTTATCTCATTAAATTCATTTGCTCTGCATTTTTACCTAGTGTAAGCAAATTGTCCTTTCTTGTCAAGCAAATAGTTCGTAACCAGATACTGAAGCATGAATAAGTCATAAGCATCTGCGACCATTGTGCAAATCAACAGAAGGAAGTAGGCTAAAACTGGTTAAAACTCACAAAATTTTTCTTGAAAAAAAGCAGGTCAATATCGTATGATTGGTTATAAGGATAAAGAAAATGTTCATCTCTACCAAGCATAGTTGCCAAGTGACCTAGTGGTCTCAAAGGAGAAAACATAATGATCCATCAAGAACATTTACAGATCGGTCGCTATCAATCATCATTTGAAGAAAGTACGTTAACACTCACCAGCCAGGAGGCAGGTACCGAAAGTAGTGTCACCTGCTACCTGAATACGGACGAGACGAATAAACTATTAGAACTGCTCTCACGCCATCGCGAAGATATTCAACACGCTATAATGATCAAAGAAGAGATGCTCGCCAATCAAGATTATACCGGGGGCTGGCTCTAAGTCTACATGCTTCACTTTATTGCGTCATATCATTAAACAATGGTAGCCGCGCAATTCATTGCGCCGATTTTCTCTGTTGAGAATCTGGCACAATGAATTGCGCGGCTACCATTGTTTATGGCGAGCATGGCGCAACAAATTGCGCAGCTACGGAGGCGCACAAAAATGACGTCCCCATCCATCCCGCTAAATACCCAGACATCTTGACTGTAATGGTACTATACAGGTACAATCATGCAGCAGTAAGGGAGGTTGCGGCGAACAGAAAGCACAGCCTTCCCAGTAACTAAGCCAAAAAGGTTTGTGATAGGAAGTAACATGAAACAAGGAATACATCCAAATTATAAGGAAGCCACAGTGAGCTGTGCCTGTGGGAGTACCTTCCAGACACTCAGTGTTAAACCAGTATTAAAGGTTGATGTCTGTTCTAAATGCCATCCATTCTTCACTGGACAACAGCGTATTCTTGACTCAGCAGGTCGTGTGGAGCGCTTCCGCAAACGCTTCAACCTCAAAGAAGATTAGGCGTTATGTAGATGTATAGGGATAAAGGTGTGTAGAATTTCCTCCTTTATCCCTTTTTCGTTTGGGGTCTCTTACAGACAGAGGGGTAAGTTTTGGTGAATGCAACGCAACGGACTCTATTGTTTTTGATTGCTGACACAGGAGCTGGCCATCGCAGTGCTGCTAATGCCATTAGCAATGCCATCAGAAACATTTCTCAACGGGAGCAGGAAGAGTGGTTGGCACACAATGCACACGTCGCGGCTCTCCAGAGTGCACAGGAAGCGCGTACCGGTCAATCAACGCCAGGAGTTGCCACTACTACGTCCATTTTGCCTACCCCTACATATCGTATTGAAATTGTTGATGTCTTTGAAGAATATTCGCGTTTCCCTTTGCGTGAACCGCTAAAGCTTTACGGCCCAACGATCCGCTACAATCCCAGACTCTACGGCGAGGTTTTTCATATCAGCAATCGCGAGCAGACAGTGCTGGCTGGAAACGCTCTGACAGCGCCTCTTATTCTCAATGGTTTATTACGCCTGATTACGACTATTCAGCCAGATGTAATCATTTCTATTCACCCATTGCTCAATCACGTGACTGTGCGCGCTTTACGTGAGCTAGGGCTGTGTATTCCTTTCTTGACGGTAGTCACTGACCTGGTAAGTATTCATCAATCATGGTTTGCCGAGGGTGTTACTGGTTATGCAGTACCAACGGAACAGGCAAAAGAGCTGTATCTGAAACGTGGCCTGGACCCGGCACGCGTAAAAGTTCTGGGGATGCCGATAGATCCCAAGTATACCTTGCCTACCGACAGTAAAGAAGCGCTCCGCCGCAAATTTGATCTGGAACTAGACCTGCCTGTGGTCTTGTTAGTTGGTGGCGGCGATGGGGCAGGCGGGTTACAAACCAGTGTACGCGCGATCTCGCAGGCTCGTTTGCCTGTACAGCTGCTGGTTGTCACCGGGCGCAATCGACGTTTATACGCGCATTTGCAGCGTACTCGCTCGTCTCTGTATGTCCCAACGAAGATTTTTGGTTTTGTACAGAACATGCCAGAACTTATGCGAGCCTCCGATGTGATTGTGACAAAGGCTGGTCCTGGCACGATCTGCGAGGCGTTAGCCTGCGACTTACCCATCATCTTGAGCGGCTATATCCCCGGACAGGAAGAAGGCAACGTTGATTTTGTCACGAAGAATAATGTCGGTATATTGGCACTGCATCCGACAATGCTAGTCAATGAGCTACGACGTTTGCTCAAACCTGGCTCATTAGAGCTTCATGAGCGCTTGCAGAACGCTAGTAAGCTGAGCCGTGCAGAGGCATCATTTGATATTGCCAATTACATCTTGAGTTATTTACCAGTCAGAGGGCAAGCGGGTCTGTGGCAATCTGTGTCATGGCAACAGCGGCAACGTAGAATGACCGGTCGTTTACGCTCGGCCATTCGCATTCGTCGCTTGCGTGCTCGCTTACCCAAACCTATTTTGAGAAGTCCTGTTATGCGCGGCCTGCGCCGTTTGCGCTTGCGGGACATCTCCAATGAAGAACATACCACACGTCCTGTAGATAAAAAACATCTGTAATTGCTGCATTTCTAAGCTCTGGAAGCAACATTAAGGAGTACGCCCGATTATGGCGAAGTTTTATTATGGTGGTCAGGCAGTCATCGAAGGTGTTATGATGCGTGGCCGCTCATCTGCTGCGGTAGCGATACGCAAGCCAGATCACAGCATCTATCTGTATGAGGAGCCGCTCAATCCGCGTCTCTACCAGAATAAAATCTTTCGCCTGCCATTTTTACGTGGCATCTTGCTCTTGTGGGAGATGCTGGTGCTAGGAACACGTTTGATGACGCTAGCGGCGAATGTTGCGGCAGGCGCGCTCGATCCCGATACAGATGCGGCGATAACGGGGCATGACACATCATCTGCCAGTAAGGCGAGCACGCTTCCATCTGTACAAAAACCGCCAGAGATTGGCGGTATGGCATTAGTGAGTACACTGCTCATCTCGTTGACCCTTGCCATCGCAATCTTCTTTGTGGGACCGCTACTTGTCACCAGTCTGTTCGGTCGTGTTATCGGTGAGGGCTGGCTCAACCTCTTGCTTGAAGGGGTTATTCGGCTGGCTCTGCTCATTGGTTATCTGCTACTGATTGGACGTGTCCCGGATATCCAGCGTGTTTTCGGCTACCATGGTGCAGAACACAAAGCCATCAATGCACTGGAACACGGAGATCCTCTTGATGTATTGCATGTACAACGCGCATCTCGTGTACATACGCGCTGTGGAACTGGTTTCTTGCTTATTGTCATGGTGCTCTCCATCTTTGTCTTTGCATTAGTCGGCTCACCCGTGTTACCGCTGAAGATCCTTTCTCGTATTGTGCTAGTGCCCGTCGTTGCTGGCATTGCTTATGAGTTGATGCGTCTGGGAGCGGCCAACTATCGTTTTCGTGTTGTGCGCTGGTTACTGGCTCCCGGCTTAGCTTTACAGGGGTTAACGACGCGGGAGCCGGATGAGAGTATGATTGAGTGCGCCATTGCAGCGCTCAAACGCGTGTTGCAACGTGACCAAGTAGAGCATCCTAGTGATGAGCCGGGCGACAAGTCTTTGCCACCACTCGTCAAATTGTCATAAAGGCATCAGCTAGCCGTCAATTTTTTATGCCAGGGAGTAGGGCAACCACAAGGGATTGCCCCTACAATGGACGGCTCTCAGCCTGCAAGGTACTCTCGTACCATTGTAGGGGCAATCCCTTGTCGTTGCCCTGCTCCCCGCAAGGAAGGATATCCCCATGTCATCTGAACCGACTACTCCTCCACTGGCCAAAGAGCAAGAGAAGCCAGTTGCTACGCCTGTTGCTACTGATGTTACGGTAGTTCCGCCACGTGTGCGTTTCTCGATACTGCGTTGGGCAGTGACGGGTGTCATAAGGCTCTCCTATCGTTGCTGGACACGGGTGGCAGCAGCGCTCTGCCCCGAAGATTCGCTCGGTGAACGAATTGCAGAATCTCTGCATATTCCGTTGCCCGACCGGTTGAATATGAGCTGGGTGACAGATAACTTGGCCGTTGGGGGACGCGTGCGCCCTGGCGATATAAAAGCACTGGCACTCGCTGGCGTAACGCACGTAGTAGATACCCGCTCTGAATACTGCGATGACCGCGCAGCCTTAGCACAGGAACATATTACACTGCTACACCTACCAGCACCTGATACCTATCCATTAACCGTTGAGCAGTTGACGGAAGGAGCAAGCTGGGTACAGCAGCAGCTTCAGCAAGGTGGACGTGTACTGATCCATTGCGAGCACGGTGTTGGGCGTAGCGTTTTGCTCACGTGTGCAGCCTTGGTCTATAACGGTATGCATGCGCATGATGCATTGCAATTAGTACAACAAAAACGTTGGCAAGCAGCGCCTAATCATCGACAGGTAGGACGCTTAGAAGAGTTCGAGCAGTATTGTCGGTCGCACGCTAAGGCATAGCGTTCGATTGCCAGAGCAACGCCATCTTCAGTATTGCTGGCAGTGGTAGCATGAGCCATGGCTTTTACTTGCGCTGATGCCTGCCCCATGGCCACTCCCCAGCCGACGCTTTGCAACATCTCGATATCATTGTTGTTATCGCCAATCGCCATCACCTGGCTCAATGGGATCTGTAAGTGGCGAGCCAGCGCCTCTACGCCGCTGGCCTTGGAACACATTTTGTGCATAATCGCCATCTCTGCCGTACCGTAGTTGCCACTGCTAATAATATTCCATGAACAATCAAGCGTAGAAATTGCGGGGATCAGGGTGTGCGTAATCTCCTCTGACGCAAAAGCCAGGACACGCAAAGGGTCCGCTTGTCCAACACAGCAGTTGTCATAGTGAACGCGCTGTAAATTGTGTGGGGTGAAGGAAAAATAGGTGGAGACCCAATCGTTATCAAACTCGGCATGTCCAGTCCATGTCTCCTCAATGTTATCGCGCATATGATGAACCACCGGTTGAATTTTGTACTCAACCAATATTTCCACTACTTCTTGTGCAATATGCGCCTGAAGTTGATGGCTATGAAGCACGGTGCCTTGTGGGTGTTCTACAATCAATGCCCCATCATAAAGAATGATAGGAATATCAATGCCCAACTCTTCCGCAAAGATGAGGCTATTATGATAGCGCCTGCCCGTGGCTAGGGTGACAATAATGCCTGCTTCTCGTGCCGCCTGGATAGCATCACGCGTGCGAGGTGTAATGTGTTTTTGTGGTGTTAGTAGCGTTCCGTCGATATCTATGGCAATTAATTTAATTGGTGCTTGTGGCGTAGACACTATGCTAACATCCTCATCATAAAAAAGTAATAAGGATGCGACGGCCAATAAAGGTGCCGTCGCATCTGCTTGACTATAGCTTATTATACTACAAGGATCGTTTTTATCCAAATGCAGTATGGAGGAACAATACTCCGCCGGGCAATCACAACGGATCGCCCGGCGAACCAGCATCTTCTTGCACTAATTTAGGACGGGCCACCTTCTTCTCTTTTTTCTGATACATCATACGCACAGCTTTTTCATGAATACGACGAGCAGGCGGGTATTCTGCATTGAGACGAACCGCCTGTTCAGCTACGCTGGCAGCCTCCCTATAGCGGTCGAGGCGATAGAGCGTATCGGCTTTTAGCGTCCAGAAGCGCACATCGCGTGGTGCCAATTCGATAACTTGCTCGATGGCCTTGCGGGCTTCTTCATATTGTCCCAGACCACGACAGGCCCGCATATAGGACTCTCTGCCCAAAAGACTGGTGGGGGTCAGTTCGAGTAACTTCGCCGCAGTATTCTTTAGTGCATCATACATTTCAAGCGAGCGCAATGCCTGAGCGGCCTGGGTCAAGAGAGGAATGTTGTTGGGGTCAAGCGTCAATGCATGGCGCGTAACCTCTACGACCTCTTGCATACGTCCGACTTTGCACAGAATGTCACCCTTCATTTGTAGCGCGAAGAGATGATCGGGATCTTGCTTGAGACTCTGGTCAAGTGCTTCCAGTGCTTCCATGATACGCTGGACATTAAATAGGGCAACGCCTTTATTGGCCCAAGCACGTGCATCCTGTGGAGCTAGCTCGATGGCACGCTGTGCGCTACGTAGCGCTTCAGGTAGTTTCTGTTGTAAAAGTTGCAGTCCGCTCCGATTGAGCCAAGCGAGCGGCAAATTAGTATCGAGCAGCAATGCCTGATCATTGGCAATCGTCGCTTCAGAGAGCCGCTCTAGTTTTTGTAGCGCACGCGCTTTGAAGGCCAACCCTTGCGCCGAGTTGGGATAAAAGTGTAAGATGCGCTCTGCGAGAGTGTGGAGCGATTCATAGCAACCCAGCGCATCGAGTGAGGCAGCAATACCTATGAGAGCATCTTCATCTTGCTCGTCATGTTCAATGAGTTTTAGAAATGTTTCGTTCGCCTGCGGCCAATGGCGAGCTTTCAGATACTCATGTGCGCGTTGCCGTAGTTCGTTAAGATCACTCACAGTTCCTGTTTTTTCCTTAATGATTGCTCACCTACCTTTTGGAGTTCCTTGATAGCGTCCCTATTATCTCATGATAGTTTACTTTTGGCTATACCCTCGCTCCATTCTAGGGTTTACACTCGTATAGAACAGGTTTGACACCTTTATTGACACCCTATGACGTCAAATCTGGGAGATTTCTTCTCATTGAGAGAGATTCTGGAAAGAGTATTCTTGACGGTATTGGTTGAGAGAGAACCTGCTCAGTCGTCTCATCATGAAGTGAGAGGCCACGAGATCTCCCTTTGAGAATGTGCCAGATTTCTAGCTCAGGCCAAGCCACCTGGTGGAGAAATGTGCTAAAGTTTCGTCCTTCTTGCAATGCGTGTCGAATACGTTCTTCACGCATATGGGTCTGCTTTTGAGCATCATCGTAACGGTGTGACAATTTGATAGAAAGATCAACATCACCCAAGGTTGGACTATCGCTGAGATAACTGCCAAAGATGATGACTTGCGCGATCCGATAGGCGTAATCGTTACATGCATTGATTGTCTGAACACGTTCAAGGAACTCTTTAATTAATCGATCTGCCGTGCGTCGTGTTATTGGTTTTTCTGCTTTTGCGTTCGCAAGGGCATTTCCTTGCGTGGTTGTATACCATATTTCTTGCGATTCCTCGGCAGGCTCAATATATCCCTCGGTAACAAGGTTCTGCAATATTTGCTTGGCTGTGGCAATATCAACATCCAAGCAAGTTGCAATGGCGTCCACGGTAATGCTTGTTCTATGATTGCGTAGAAAGTCCCGTATTGTTAGGACTGGTTGGCCAGCGATCACATCATTCGACTGAATACGCATACGTTTCTTCTCACTTTATACACCAACTAGTTCTTTTCAGGAAGAAAAACTTCTATCTCATAAGGTAGTATATCTCAAAACTCACACAAAAGCAGAGTCAATGCGCCCAGGTTATCTACTGCTAAGTGTGTGGTCAAAAACATTTATGAAACCAGCGCTTACCCATCGAGCGCAAGAAGAATGACTGACAGAATTGCGCTGTCATGGCGATGTTCTCATGTATTCTATTGTAGAGTAGTGCTAGGGCCAGTAGAAATGTACT
>VBJK01000224.1 GCA_005879655.1 Chloroflexota bacterium
CTGACAGACATTAATATCTGAAATTCATAGATTAATCTCTTATCTCTAATGCCTAGCACTCGTCGCACCGCTGCAGCTCCTGATCTTGATCCAGAACCTCCCGCAAAACGACCTAGGACACGCGCTGCAAGGCAGACAGACAGAAACTCAGAACCTCGACGTTCTCCTGAACATCAAACCGACACAGAAGACAACCAAAATGAAGAGCAGAGGAAGGAAGACGATATAGAAGAGGATCAAGAGAGTGTGCACGCGGAAGAGTCTCAGAAATCGCAAGAAACCTTTCGATGTCCTTTTTCTGTGGCGCGTCAAGGAGTTCAACATCTCTGTGAAGAGTTTGGTGATAATGGCAGAAAGACAAAGGCTTCCGTAAGTTCCCTTGTGGTTCTCTCGATTAATAGCAGATTCGACGCCATCTAAGAAAAATCCGAATTATAGGGGGGAGGGAAATCGGATTATTCTTAGATGGCGTCGAATCTGCTATTAATCGAGAGAACCAAATCGCATTCGAAATCAGGCGTTTTATCGCATTAGAAAAGTGAAATATGAGAGAATCAAAAGAGAGACAGCCGCAAAGGTCGCAAGCAATCAAATGACTCAAGCTGAAGCCGACAAACAGCTCGACAAAGTAGCACCTGGCTGGTACAAAACGATCCGTGAGCTTCAAAGAAAAATCAACATCGCTGAGGCTGGAAGTTCATCTCAAACTGAACTACAAGTGCGATTGAATGATCTCGTGCAACAGAATGCGACCATGGCGGAACAGTACCATGAGCAGTGTCAGTATATCTACAATCTCTATCATCTCACCACAGATTCGAATGATCAAGCAATATCATTCCCGTTTCCCGCTCTGGAATGGCCCAATAAGGCATCAACAGAAGCCTATCTTAAAATTATTGCATTGGTCTTCCCTATGTCATATTGGAGTAAGATCACGAGTCCAGAGAGTAAAACGGTTCGAGACTGTGTGCACGATCTTATTCATCCCGATAAAGTTGACAAACTTGATCAATATCTGTCTCCTGAAGATAAGACCTCGATTTGTGCGATTTTCAATGCCAGCGCCGAGTTAGTGGATAGAGAGATGCAAAAGTGGTCAGGAAATAGAGTAAAAAAGGCGGAATGGTCTCAAAGATGGGCCAAGGTGCAACGAGATATTCAGACGGCGTATCTTCCTCAATCTGAATCAACCCCTTCATTTGTTGTTGGATTGGTATTTCAAGATGTGTATGAGATGATGGAAGCGAAAACTCGTCGCGACAGGGAACGACGTCAAGTTCAGGAGTAGATACGAACTGTAACAAATGCTGCCGCTGGATCTTTTATTTTCATGTCAATCATTTGTGGGTTTCGGTTCATTTCTATGATGTCACAGGATCAAGCATTGGGTAGAATAGAATAAGGGACTGCGGAAATTTGTTTATGAAATTGAATTATCGATAGATGTTCTTCATTTTAGAATAGAGAATGGTCATTAAAATTCATCATAAACAGTCTAAAGACCAAGTATTACAAGCGTTATCTGAGATGATGTAACAAGCTTATCAAGATTTAGTTGCTGAATGTCAGTTTTAGGTGTAATTATAAATCGGAGTACTGACATTCAGCAACCAATTATGTCATTTGTTGCTGAATGTCAGTACTTTGATTTATAATATAAATCTAAAACTGACATTCAGGAACTAAATAAGTTTCAGGCAGCTGAATGCCAGCGCGCAAGTCGTATCTCGGATTAGAATGTCGCTTTCCATTTATTGACTGAATGTCAATGATTAGATTATATTTTGGACTATATTTATTGATTTTAAATCAAAAAATGAAACTTGTCATTAACATTCATCACTCAAGATTTAATATAACAAAAATATCACCAAAACAAGAGATCTCACTGCTCAGTAACAAATATCATTCTTGTTTCTCTTTGGTAATCTTCCTTCGCTTCTTCGTGCTCTCTTCCAAACTGGATTTGATTCGCTTCGACTGATTTCGTCCTCTTCGTATCCTTGGTAAAGGATCCAGAGGTTCTTCAATGGCATGATTATGCGACGATTCGATCGATTGACTTGTGTCTTGACTAGGCAGAGCAATTTTCTGATGAGCTAGCTTACGCTTCTCCGCAATGTCTGCAAACTCTGTTTGAAAGATGTTTTTGAATTTCCGGATCCTCTCAGGGGAGTCTGTAGACTTCATGAACTTTTCCATGAAACCAACCATCTCAACATATTCTTTCTTGCCAGGGCGGGGGGGACGGCTTTGTCGAGGCGTAAGATATAAATGTTCGAACATCTCGGTCCCCTCACTTGTTCGCATCGGATTTCGACCCGGATTGGGTGAGCGATCGTTATTCCTTTGTCCTTCCTCCTCGCTTCTGATTGATCGAGGATCTTGCTGTGTTGCTTTCGTTGGTGGCTGAGATGATGTCTCATCGTCAGGATTTCGTGTGTTGAGGGTCGCATTCATGAAGTCGTCTTCATTTTTTGGCAAGATATTGTCATTGGCTGTCTCGAGGTATATCCATGGTCGATCGAGGCAACGTTCTCTTCCGAAAGGATTGTGCCACTTTTGATGAACCTGGGCGATATTGAATCCGTGTTTTTCCGGAAAGCGCTGCATGACGGCGAAGAAATGAGAGCACGGAATTCCCAAATGACGACCAAGGAGACACGTACAAAGTGCAAACCCTTCTTGATATATAATCACATACCGCGTGCGCTTATACAAAACTTCCCCGGCGGGAGTGTATTCGTTTCGAGGCTTTACTCGATAGATACTCATCGTTGAGTGCAGGGCTGTAGGTACACATTGCAGCACAGATTGCAACGCCATATATCGTGCTTCCTTTTCGTCGCTAAGGGACTAAAGATGAGCTGAGATCATGAAATTGGGAGCACCGGAGGTCCCGAGGTCTCAGACCCGAGTGGGTCAATCATCACGTCCAATCGTTGCTCCAATTCCTCCTCCGCTTCTCCAGGGAGATCGACAATCTCCGCGATATCCGCTATTGTCGCTGAGAAGTTGAGTTCATCATAGATTACATTATAGGCGTAAAGCGATAAACACTCACGACACTCAACCAGAATAGGACGAAAGAAGGCTCCAGGACCCCTTGAAACAGGATACCTCGCTTTAGAAGACTATCATCAGTTATTTGACATTTTTGTCCACCCACCTGATAGCGTCCGGCCAACTCTTTGTCTTTTTGCTCACTCGTACGGATGTTAAGAATTTCGAATACCTCTGTGATCGTAGAGCGACGTCCTAGTCCAGCAGATTTGTGTTGCTTGTGTTCTGATTCGACCCTGCCAGTGGTTCTAATTCCTGCCAGGAATCGCATGCCAACCCACGCCCATGCCCATTTTTCCCTATCGGGCCAGATGTAGGTTAGGAGATAATCAGCTGACTCAGGCCATCTACGGATCATATTACCCCATTCATGGACGAAAGCAGCCGGAGAGCCTTGTCGATAAACCTTCCAGAAGTCCCACATGAAACTCTTGAATCTCCCTCCCATTTTTGCGGCTAGATTCGTGACAATACACTTATGCAGATGCCACAGGCATATGCCATGAAATACATTCGGCCATACACTCTCTATAGCATTGGCAATGGCTCCATCTCGATCGGAAAACACCGCGACAAAACTAGCGGGAAGATAGTGGTTCAAATGTCGAAACATCCATTCGAATGTTTCCCCGTCCTGACTTTCGCTGATACAATATGCAATATTTCGGGTGTTGTTTTCAGCATCGACGACAACGAATGTTGTGAGATAAAAGTCATACATATTCCGGCCTTCGCTAACGTCCAATATCAAGACTTCGCCGTGAAACTTCGCGAGAGTGCGTTGATATGGACTCATCCACCACAATCGAGTGAGAGTTCCTGTCTCATCGACATCAGCACGATATTCCCAATCTGCATCTTCATTCTTGAGATCACCCAGTCTTTTCATGAGTGTCTTGACCTCGCCACCTTCTCTCGTCGTGTGGTTATGCTTGTCGGTTCTTGTTTGCTCCATGATATTCGTGATCTGTCTTAGATTGTAATAACGTTCATCTCCCTTTGCAGCCTTTAGAATCTTGATAATTAGATCATCGCGATGAATTTGATACTTGTACAATTTGACGCCGACTCATAGAGGCAATTAGTGAAAGATGTTCGACCAAATCGATCTCAACGGCGTCGAGCTTCTTGAGGATTCTGGTATCGAAATCCTCATGCAGATCATGATTGTGTACATCCTCCACAAATGAAATATACGGTTCATCTTTCTCAGGAGGCCAGTTTATATTCACTTTCCAGGGACACTCCGTACGTTTAGATTCCCTGTTGCGCTGTGCCTCGCGAACGATATCTTGAGTTTTGTGACTCTCGGGTTTACGTGCAAGCTCACACTGGAGCCCCAGCATTCGATATTGAACTACGCACGTCAGTAACGTCGCCACAAAGGGACACTTGGTCTTCCATCTTTTTCAGGCTTGGTTTTCCCCTGTTTGACTTGAAAACCCTTGGGCTTCGCGAGAACCTCGTTGACAAAACGTTTAACGCAGTTGTACGAGCATACTGACAGTCCGAGAAGGTCCGATGAAGTGAGCTCCAGGAACGGAGGGCCACATAAAGAGCATTTCTTTTCGCTCTCCTCAATTTCGTGCATATGGTAAGCTAACTTCTCCTTTCGACGATTTCGGCCGGGTACAAACTTTGTTGAATCCTTTTTCAATAGTGTAGAGAGCAATTCGAATGCACTTTTAGCTGTTAACTCGGAATCCTCTTTGGTCGGATCATCTTGGTGGTGCAAGCCTGCTGGATTCTCGTTTACGGATGGAATTCCGTTATTTCCTTTTGAAACCTTTGAATCGTTATCGAGTTTTGGTTCCAAAGAATCAGAAGTGGTCTCTGAATGTTTGGAGGACGTACACGGTGCATTGGGCAAGATAATATGAGATGACGAAACATCCACTTCACGATCCTATCGTCAGATCAATTAAAATTGCACCAAACCTGAGATCGCTCGTACAAGGATGCCCGCTCAATTTCTGCCAACACTTTCGTCGCATGAATATGTTTTTCCACCATTCTGCGTAGCCACATCATCCGGAATTTGGATGAATTCTTTTGACTCCAGATCTCAACAATGCCACGACTGCAAAGCTGCTCCATTGCACCGAGCGCTATGATCCCACAATTGTTGGAGTCATTCTGCTGTGGACATTCCGAACGTACGATCTTCCAACTCTTAAGATCGATATCTAAGAATTTCTTGAAGACAAACTCGAAACTGTCTCTGAATGGAGGTGGTGACAATGTCAAACCATCCCGGATCTGGAACTCTTCTGATGCGAAGGAAAGAGTACACAACCACCAATGGGATCCGTTACCATATATGAAGTGAAGAGCCTCCAGAGTATCCTTTATCCTTGAGAATTCTTGCACAAATAACTTGAGACCTGCAGTCAATCGTTTCTCGTGCCCTGCTTTGTCGATATTCATAAAAAAGCTTGGAGGTTGCAACATAATCCTTCGCCAATTATCCTCTTCATTGATGCGATCCTGTGGACATTAGTGAATCCTGGAAGCAAAATTAATGTACCTGCAGAAAGTCAATACCAGCCTCTAGACATGTCTCCGAAAGCCAATTGGTCCCCATCCACTCAATCAAATTTGCAACTGTGACGTTCATGGCAACTCTGAATCCATTGAGTTCAAGACCCAATTGTTGAGATTGGAAAAATTTGATCATCTATATTCGATCAGTCTAATCAAGATGACGCGGTGCCTCATCCTTACACAGAAGTTCATTCCAGAGCCATTGAGCGGCTTGCTTGTAGTTTGCGAGAGAAGTGTAAGGAGGATCCCCGATTAGAAGATGAACGTCAAGCCAATAGCGCACTGAACTTGGCGGGAGATACAGTTTTTTTAATGATCCGTTGGAAAATGTGTTATCAGGATGAGTCAACTCTATCGAATGACATCCAATTGCAACAGGGTCCATTTCATCCCATAATGTACGCACAGCCTGTTGTGATGGCACCGGAAGCCCCTTGACGTCAATGACAGAGGAAATCTCTTTGCTCCAAACCACACGATAGTGTGTTTCGATTTTGGGAATCTTGAGAAGGCTAACATCCATGAGACTCATTTTTCGGATCGAAGACGGTGAATATTCAGATAGAAAAGACTCGGTCTCAGCACGAAGCCAGCTCTGACATCAGACAATACAAGAGAGACGACGTACCAAAGATTCAGTAGCCATAGCATGCATAGCAAGATGTTCTTGATTTTCACTGGATTGACTATTCAATATACGATCGCCCGCTGTTGGAGGCATTTCGTTTAATGACGGTATGCTGATGGATTTCCCCTGAATAACGTGACGCGTCATCGAAGATGTTTGGGATGCTCAAGAAAACAGAGCGGAAGAATTGAAAGCGATTCAGAGGGTTATTGAAGCCTGAATTTGCGCACTGAATGTAATAAGCAAGACTTTAATTACTGTTTGACAGTGCTGACTGGTGATTGATCTAAAGCAAAACTGTCAATTTAATTTAAATTAGGGACGGTCCATTCAACGAATCAAAACGTTGAAGGAAATTGTTTCATTACATTCAGCGCTCGGGACCACATCACAATTTCGCTTTTGATATCTCCTTTCACAATAATCCCTGAAAAGATATCATGATATCGAGATCAGGACTTCCAATCATGTCCGAAGGAGTTAATTATCGAAAATCACCGTTATCAAAGAACATCGAGACAGAAGAACAATTGAGGACGGCATTACGTCGCTCGTCAAGCCGAAAACGCAGCCGAGTTCATCGTCAGTTAAAAACCTGGAAAAGAGAAAATCCAATGACCGAGAATTTAGCTGAGAATGAACTGAAGAAAGTACATAAGACCTTTTCTGATCAATGGACTGCGGCCTTTACAGAAGAACGACGTCAGGTCCTGGGTTTGTGGATAGGTAATTATTGCTCTGTGACTTGGCTAAAGTATCAGGCCAAGTTAAAGAAGGAGGATTATCTCTAGAAGATGATGACTTGAGAAAACCACAGACTTCCGAGCTGACCAACGCTGGGTCTGATTGTGAACTTGAGTTGTCACATCAAGTAGTGAAGGAATTGGAAAAGCGAATGCAACAGGATTTGGCATGGTTGATAAGCTCTTATGGGACTTTGAATGCATCTGTGGGAGATGATGTAGACTTGACAGATCGTCAATTCAGTGACAAATAAATTTATGATTGAATCGTTTCAGAGTATGACGGCATGATTGATCAAAGAAAGCGAGAAATCTTCGATGATTGATCAGAGTAATTGTATAATCAAGCGTTGACATTCAGTGGCTTAGACAACTTTAAGCACTGAATGTCATTGATTAAAGTCAATAAGTAAACCCCACTTCATACATTCAATTCCAAACCCAGTCTAATTTTCAATGACGTGTCTTCGTAATTGTATAATCAAGCGTTGACACTCAGTGCCTTAGACGACTTTGGGTACTGAATGTCATCGACTAAAGTCAATAAATAAATCTCGCCTTCTACATTCAATTCCAAACCCAGTCCAATTTTCAACGACGCGTCTTCGACATCAACCTTTCTCACGATCGACATGACCACTCCACGAACAATATTCACCCGTCGTCAACAGATACGAATACAATCGTGGAAGGAAAGTACAGTGAGAACACGAGAATATGAATATCAAAGAGAGGGACTCTCCGCAGCAACTTTGAAAGTCAAGAACAAATGGCGTCTACGAAAACATCGAGCGAAGCAACGTCTGCAACAACTATCAGTCTATATCATGCTCAAAGAACTCTCTCCTCATCTCTGTGATGTATACTTAAACGAGCTTTCAACTCAATTCGACCGTCTTCGAGACTCGGAACTCCAAAAAGTTGTCCAACGGTGGGAAGCGGTAAAATCCTCGACTCCCTCAGCTTGACCTCCTAAAGCATCCAGGATGCAATCACTCTACACCTCACTCATATAGAAATCAATTCAGCTCCTCCCCTTTTTTAAAAAGAAAAAAAAAATCCTGTCTCTCATTTATTTATTCATTCATTTTTGACTATCTGCAATGTGAGTCCCCGTTCGAAGTTCTCTGATCTGTTATAGTTCTTTCCCAGAGATGTTTTTTAAAAATAGAAAGCGAGTCTTGTAATCAAGGTATGAAGAACAAGCGCTGAGCACTAATAATTTACATTAAATGTCATGTTGAATCAACAATTCCTCATCGACAGTCTCACAAGGACATTCAAATATTCAGCTTCGAACTCACAAATTCCATTTAAGGATTTAACATGATCATGCGACGCTATCACGAGCATCGGCTCAGGAGCACAGTCGTGTTATGCGAACATGGGGCATGTCCCAGGAACATGGAAAAGGTCCGTTACCGAGGCAATCAATTAAAACACATATATTTTGAACACAGATCTTCAACTCACGCAAAAGAGATCATTTGTTCATTGGAATATGATCATAGATCATCAAGTTTCCTACCAGATATATACTCTCATAATTAAGAAGCCGTAATAAGACCTGCAATACGTGTGCTCCTTCTGACAGTGATAGTGCGCTCCACTCCTCCCTTAATCACGGTGACATCCTGCTCTTCTCTTCCATATGCTCTTTCCTCGCCATTGTTTCTATCGATAAACTCCTTCCCTGATTTCAACAAATCTGATATTTCATTCCTACCAATTCG
>VBJK01000291.1 GCA_005879655.1 Chloroflexota bacterium
CAAACGTACATTGACTAATACCTAGGTACCGAAGACTAAAAAGGTGAAGAAAAACTAAACTATGATGATCGTGGTCTATATACAAATGACGGTCACAACCCTGACGTAAACCCTGATGTCATTACACCCCTCCCTCCTTTAAAACGAAACCATAATCCAAAAACAGTGAGGGCTGAGGACATAGAAATAGGAGAGCAAGACACAAACGAACTTGAGAGCGAGACGAAGAGACGACGATCTGAAAACCATGAACAAGACTATCAATTTAAGACAGAATGACACAGGACGAAGAACAAGATAATCGAAATAAATAGAAATAACGAGATCGAACTGAGATCGGAGACGACACAGAAGCGAGATTGAAATTAACTGGAATCGGAGATAGAATAGCAGACCGAGAGATATCACAATCGAGACATGATTGAGCGACGTACATGAATCGTGATACTGAGCCCAAATAACGTGTGACAATGTCGAGAATAATATTCGGAAGACTGATTCCAAAACGACTGTACGGAAGGCGAAACAACAAAATAGTAGATAAAACAACGTAGCAAGACAGATTTCTACAATCGAGACATAATTGCATGACTTTATTGAGCTGACAACGTGAGACATTGACCAAGATAATCATGAACTCGAAGACAACAACGCGATTGATTAACAATGTGACTGAACAAGACAATCGTTAAAAACGGGACGACAGAGAGATGGGTTCGGCGACAATTTAACCGGAACTGACAAGGCGCGGGTGATGACCGGTAACGTTACGGGACGAATAAGAGACGGGTTCGGCGACAGTTTAACCGAAACTGACAAGGCGTCGATGACAACCGGAAACAGGACGGGGCCTAAGGAGACGTGACAGTTATATGCACTCTGACAAATGGATTGCATGGTTCTAGTTTAACGACTTACCAAACGGTCGTCCGAGTTCCAAAAATACAGCAAACATAACCAA
>VBJK01000225.1:0-13377 GCA_005879655.1 Chloroflexota bacterium
GCCTGTTTTGACTTGAGAGCACTAATTTTTCTCCATCATCTGATGCACATGTAATAGTCTGTGCATCCGAACTCACGGTCGTTTTGGTAAAGGGCGGTTTCTGACAATATTTTTGAAAGTCTTCAGACTTCAAGTTTCCCAGGAATTGAGGAGAGCTGGTAGCACCAGGACTTTTAGGAGGCCCGCTCTTGATGGACATGGTTGCAGCATCTTGCCCTACGATCTGTCCATCGATATTTACTGCAAAGAGAGGAGATGACTGCGCGTTAACATTAGAGTTGGGTTGGACTACAGTGTTATCTGTTAAGACAAGGAAACTGGTATAACTGTTTTCAGTATTGGCCTCAACAGCAATTCCTCCAGCTTGCGTTGTGTTAGTTTCATTGTTTTGAATAAAAGAGTGAGCAATTTGTGCACTTGCCCCGACCAAGAGAATACCTCCACCATTGCCTTGAGATGTATTGTGGGTAATAGTAGTATCAAAGATCGAGACAGTGCCTCCATGAATGGTCATGCCACCCCCACCTCCGAGACCGCCATCACTTAGAGAAGATAATACATGGTTATCGGTAATGAAGCTATGATTTCTTATGAAGATATTGCCATTAATGCTATATATTCCTCCACCAGCATAACTTGCCTGATTATCATGAACCTTGCTGTTGTCAAGGATCACTGTCCCACCCGCATTCGAGATTGTACCTCCACCATTTTCCAGTGTTTGGTTATGGTCTACCTCGCACTGAGTACATGTAAAGGTTCCACCCTTATTATTGAGTATACCATTACTTCTTGATTGAAAATTTGATATGCGACTATTGATAATGAATAAATTTCCTTCATTTATAAGAAAAGCGTCCATTCTAGGTCCATTTTTCCCTTGAAAATCAATGTTTCCGAAAGAAACATTGATTCCTTGAGGAACATGAATCTTTATTGTAGAGTTCTGAGGGGTGAGAGCGATTTGATGAGCCTTTGGAGCCTCTATGGCCACATTCGCAGGTATTTCCAGGTCTTTATTCAGTTTTCCCTCACCTTGCAGCGAAGAGGCAAACGTGATAATAGATCTATTCAACTTTTGCGCTTTGATAATTGCCTGACGGAGAGAACCAGGATCATCATCCTCTAGGCTAGTGACTGTAAATTGATTAGGAGTAGGAGCAACAAGCGTATTATTGAGTAAATGTAAATGTATATCGTCTGCTGTCAATATTATAATAGACAGGAGAAGCAGAGCTACACAAAAAATTCTAACCAAGAGCGATGCACGATGACGTTCAGGACGCGTAGGCGGTTGATCACCATTGGATAGATTCATTGTTTCTGGCGTTGGGAGAGGAGTTTCTGGCAGGCTCCGCGTTGGAGGATTTTGGGAGTTGCTCTCTTGAAGATGGTCCACTCTATTAACAACAGGCTCTTGCAAAGAAGGCTGGTGGACTTGCGCATCATGCTCTTTCTCATCACCCCCATTGTTCTCAAGCAAGCCATTTCTTGCAAGAACAGCTAGCTCCGCTCGACCGGAGCCTGTAGCTTTGTTCAATTCTTCCAAAAAGACTTCCATTGCTTCATAGCGGTCCTCAGGTTTCTCATGCGATGCCTTTTTGAATACCTCAGCAATCCCCGGATATTTCGTTGCTCGTAGATCTCTTTCGCCTGCTTCACAGTCGCCGTCCCAAGGGTACTTCCCAGTTAGCAATTCGCACAGAATTATTGCCAAGGCATACTGATCACTGGCCTGACATGGATTGCCTTCTTTTTGTTCTGGAGCTTTATAGCGACCAGTTCCCCAAGTCCCTCTCGTTTCTGGGGGAGTAGCCGCCGCATCGATGGCAAGTCCAAAATCGCAGAGGAGAATCCGATCACGATCAAGCAACAGGTTTTTTGGGTTCACATCACGATGCATAATACCCTTACTATGAATGCAGATTAATGCCTCTGCCATCTGTTTGATATAGGTAAGGCGCTCCTCGAATGAGAGCGAAGTCGTGTTCTCCAACACGTCTTTTAAAGATCCACCGGAAATATAAGGCATGACGAGATAAGGCTCTCCGTCGTTCCAATTGGAATCCTGCAAGGAAATAATGTGCGGACAGCCCCTGAGGCGTTTATACATCTGTTTCTCTCGCTCAAAATGCCGTTTTATATCATCTGTTGCGTTTTCTTCCTGCTTTTTCAGTATTCTGAGAGCGACCAACTGTGCTTCGGGATGATCAGCCTTGATTGCCATCCACGTATAAGCCTCTCCACCTTTACCCAGAGACTTTATTAGTATGTACTCACCACACATGTCACCTCGTGTGAGCGTAGAGTCAGGCATGAGAGTTTTTTTCCTTTCAAAAAAGCTAGAGGCCCCAGTAGGTATCCTGAGTGTATCCTTCCTTCAAAAATGAGAAAGTTCTATCCGTAGGCAAGAGAATAAGAATAACTGGAAAAGAAGGACGATAAGCCCAGAACTTCAGTGCTTGCTCGGATACTCGTTGCAGCCAACCCATCAGTGATGTATTTTTCAAGCTAGCGAACCAAATTTGATCAGGAGATGTATAGCTCAGATTGGCAGCTTAAGTCTCATATAAACGAACGATCATAACAAGCCGATTTGCACTCTGCTTTCCATTGTATCTATAAACTTCTTGCAAAGCTATAGGATTAGTACTTTCATCTGACAAGGAAGGGTATTCGTCATTATTCAGGATTTGCACCAGTCTCAGTATCAACAAAAGCAGTACTATCTTCTAAATTCTGCAATGGTGTTAAATATAACAGATTTAGACATATTTTGTGTAAAATATCTGCAAACGTTTGTATATTAGGAAAACGCAGTGCAGGATCTTTTGCAAGAGCTGTGAGCACTACTTGTTCTACAGCATAAGGAAGAGCAGGAACCTTCTCTCGTAATGGGGGAGGTGGAACATTTCTATGTTGAACTGCTATTTCATTCAGTGTTCCTCGGAAGGGAAGTTCTCCACAAAGCCACTGATAAACGATGACTCCAAGCGCATACTGGTCGCTCGCCGGGCAGGGTCGTCCTTGGGTTTGTTCAGGAGCCGCATATGCCGTTGTGACTGTACTTTGACAATTCCGATGGTCAATAGCTAGCTCAAAGTCGGTGAGCAAGACGTTTCCACTTAACTCAATTAAGATATTTGCAGGCTTAATGTCCCGGTGAATAATGTGCCTCATGTGAAGATATTGGAGAGCAGAGGCTATCTGCCTCACGCATGTTGTGACTCTGCTAATGGGAACATTTTGAGTAAGAAGGTCAAGGAGAGTTCCCTGTGTCGCTAAATCCATAACCAGAAAGTGAACATTGTCTTCTGTTCCGTACTCACGCATACGTACGATATGAGGATGAGTTATATTGGAGAGTACAGACACCTCATTACGGCCTCTGGTTTTCCATGTGTTTGTGGTCTGGGTTCCCAGGATTTTCACTGCAACATAAGATTGCTGGTACTTGTGTTCACCAAGATACACGCGAGCAGACCTGCCTCGCCCTAACAAACGGAGTAATTTGTAATGCCCTACCTCTTGTCCTACTAAGTTCATCACGTCACAAACTCCCTTTTAACATGGCTTTCTCCATACAAGATGAACTGATTTCTTAATGCGTGGGTTGCTCATGTCGAATGATACCAGCTCGTTTCCTCAGCTCCTCAGCCTCCGTTTGTCGTCCTACCATGAGCAGAAGATCAGCATAGTTCTCTAATGTGATAGCCGTATTTATATCATTTACAGCAAGAACTTGCTCACGAATCTTTAATGCCTGGGCATAAAGTTCTTCTGCCCCAATGTAGTTATGCTGAGCCTTATATACGTCAGCTAATATGCTTATTGCTGTCCCTACGTGATGATGATTCGACCCAAAAATCTTTTCTGCCAGCGAGAGAGCTTGTTTTGCAGCAGCCTCAGCTTCGATATACTTACCTTGTAGAAAGTACAGTTTGCCTAAATGGTTGCCATAAACGATCACTTGGGGATGTTCTGAACCTAACCGTCTACGAGCAACAGTGAAGATACTCTGGTACGATACTTCTGCCTCCGTGTATTTCCCTTGCTCTTGGTAGATCTGGGCTAATGTGTCTAGAATGTTTATATACCTGGGGTGCTCCCGTCCGAACGCTTGTGCGTAAATCTGTAATGCTTGTTCAGCAAGAGGTTCTGCTTGCTCGTGCTTTCCTCGGCGACTATAAAAAAGAGCCAGATTATTCAGGCTTGCGGCTATATCAGGATGTTGGCGATCAAGTGCTGCTTGTCGAATGATGAGGGCTTGTGTATAAAGTGCTTCTGCTTGTTCATACTTTCCCTGCCTATTATAAAGAATTGCGAGACTATCCATGCTCATCGCTGCATCAGGATGCTCTTGCCCTAAAACTTTTTGCCGTAATACAAGAGCACGCTGAAGAAGGGGCTCTGCCTCAGTGTATCTTCCTTGCTTATGATAGGTTCTTCCGAGTATATTCAGAGACTCTCCTATCTCTGGGTGTTCCATCTCTGGGAGTTTCTCTCCAAGTGCTAAAGACCGCAAGAGAAGAAACTCTGCTTGTTGGTATCTCCCTTCTACATAGTGCACCTTGGCGCGTCTATTTAAAATAGGAATAAGAGTGGGATGATCCACACTAAAAAGCGTTTCTTCTATAACAGTGGTAGAGATACACTCCTACCCGATAGAGGAGCTGAGAGGCTTCGGCAAGGAGGAGTCTCTTTTCCTGAATAAGCTTCGCACATGTTTGTGCTTGCAGAAGATACCTCTGACATCGTGACCAATTCGAGAATTCTGCAGAGGGAAAAACTGCGTCAATAACATGAACTATTTTTTCTATATACTCACATTGTTGTTCTTCGCTCAAGGTATCTTTGATAACAGCTTGCACGAGACGATGGACGATGAGCATGTTCTGATCAGATTTGCGTCGGATAAAAGAGAATTTCAGCAAGTCTTCAATCGCTTGATCAAATACTATGGGATCAGTAGCAGCGGTATGTAAGAGTGCCGGTAAGACCGAAGCTCCACCAACGAATATTTCCTCTGGAATGGCATCTGGATACAGAAAGGCACAGAACTCTAACAGCACAATAGCGGCAGGATTCAATGTCTTTAGCTTTTCAAAAGAGAGCGAGAATGTGGTGGCCACAGACTCAGGATGGTCATGGCCAGAGGCTCCTCTCCTTTTCAAGAATAACGATGAATATTGCTGGTAAAGATCTGCGTAATCAGATAAGCTCCTCTCAGTCTCTTCGATGTATGCACCAGCTTGGTCTAATGCTAAAGGCAGACCATGCACTGTTTCTGCTATCTTTTTTGCCATTACATGGTCAGCTTCTGACGCATCTTTCAGCATAGCGTTAGGGATGATCAGTTTGGCACGACGAAGCAGTAAGAGTGCTCCTTCATTGATCTGCATTGGCTCAAGATCAACACGGTGAGCGATGTGTCCAGTGCGACGAGAGCGTGTTGTAACAAGGATATGTCCAGAGTGAGGAGAAGGAACCATATCTCGCAGAAGGTCTATATCTTCTAGATTATCAACGACAAGTAACCAGTGAGTATTTTGTTGTAACCATCGCTTCACAGCTTTTACTATGGAGGGTTGATTCTCTTCATTCTTTTCTGGTAAATCGAGCACTGCTGACAGATCAACAAAACTCGACAATAAAATTTCAGGAGAGTCCGCATGTACCCATAAAATTGCTTGGTACAGAGCTGCATATCTGTATGCATATTCTACAGCTATCTGCGTCTTCCCAATGCCTGCAAGTCCGCTAAGTGCCTGTACTTGTAATGGGGCTTGGCGAGAGGCAAAAGCACTCTGGAGGTTTACGAGAACCTCTTCATGATCAGTGAAAAAGAGATTTCGCCAATACGGGACGTTCCAAAAAGGCAATGGTCTGTCTATGCTTGGTGTTCGGAACTTCGCTCTCAGCTCTTCTATAGTCTCTTTGATTCCCTTTACAATATTTGAAAAAGCTTCCTCTTTGTTTGGCCACATACTGACAGCCTTCCCAATCGGTAAACTTGCGAGTTCACCAAATACAAGTTGTTCCCATTCAACAGGTCGCACAATAATGGGAATGACAGGCGTCTTTTTCCTATTATGTAGTGCCATTGCAAGCATCGCTTCTTCTTGGTAGCAATAATCCGATGCCACGAAAAAGGAACTTACGAGTAGCAAAATAATATCAGCTACTTCTAACTCTTCTTTTGCTTTTTCCCTCCACTCAGTGCCAGGACTCAATCTATATCGATTAGAACATTGGATAAGCCCCTCTCGGCTGAGGCTGCTCAACTGCCTCTCTAATCCATGAAAAAATTCTGTGTCTTCTTCAGCATAAGATACAAAAATGCTGATAACTTGAGCCAGATGAGATTGCAAAGACATTCTTCTAACTCCAAGTCTTTCAACAGTGCTTAATGTACTCATACTCCGCATTGCGTAAATCGGGATAAGGTTTTTCTGAAGCGTTCCAAGCTGCGGAATGTGCATGCTATTCTCAATATAAATATATACTTAAATAAGATATAATTCAAGCCCTTTTGATCTGAAGCACTGAACATGCTAGAAGAACACGAACTCCTTACCAGCATTGTGGGTATTCATAATTGCTATGGATGTCATCATTATTACCAAGAGAGGTATGACGCCTTCTTCTCATCTCTGTATCTCCGCTTGGGAGGCCGATCGAAGCCAAAAAGAGGCCATTACATTTGCGTATGGCAAATCTTGCACTGGCAAGGATTCCAGAACGAGCAGAACAGAGTGGCTCTCATTGAAAAAAGACTAGGAAAGATTTCAGAACAAGCAGAAAAACATATGAAAAAGTAGTTCGACGCCTTTTCAGAAATCCTTCCCGGTCTTTTTCTGCTTGATCCCTTTGGATTTCCTCACCCGGTTCCACTTTCAAACCGAAACTAGTGGGTATGCTCTTATCGAAGCGTGCGTGCAAAGACGCACGAGAAACGAGGGAACGAGATGCTCTTCAATCCATTTCAATGGCTCATTGATCGAATCATAGAGTCATTGCAATTCCTTAACACGGGCCTGGGTCCACTGACTGATCTGATTAAGAGTACACCTTTGGAGTTGACGACTGGCAACCAGATCGTGATCGCCGCATGGCACATCATGACCACCGTGGCCGACATCTTCTTGGGACTCTTCATCGTTGTTGGTGTGATCCAGATCATGTATGGCCAGAGTGTTGGCAAGCTTGGCATGCCTATAGGCCAGTTTGTAGGCAAGGCCATTCTCACGGCAATCCTGATTCATTTGAGTGCCTTTATTGGGCAAACCCTACTGGTGCTCAATAATCTGCTCTCGCAACTGGTACCCGCTAATGTTATGGATTTTATCCAGCGGACGAATAATGGGCAGCTCTTGAACAATCAACAAGGGCTGCTTGTGATTCTGTTCCTTACGCTCATCTTCTTTATCGGGATATTCCGTGTCATCTTTCAAACTGTCAAACGCATTATCCGCTTCAATGTCCTTTTTGTGCTCTCTGGACCGGCCTACCTGACCTCGTTTCTTCCAGGAACGGCACCAGTCTTCTCAGCCTGGGTTCGTCTGTTTGTCGTTACCATTTTCGAGCAATTTGTGCAGTTCCTGACCTTGGGGTTGGGCATTCAATTCCTGATCGCTATCCAACAAAACGGCTTTCTTGGCATTGTCCTCTCCGCTACCATGGTGAATTTGACAGCGGAGATCCCGAAACTGCTTGAACGCTTTGGCGCAGCGGCAAGCTCTCAAGGGGGACTAGGAAACCTCGTCAATACAGCCGTCAAAGTAGCATTCTTATTCTAGAAAGGAGCCATCCATGAACAACACAGTCAACGCATTAAGCAATCTGAATAAGGCAGTATCGCTCTTACAGCAAAATGCCACCAAAATTGGCCTCACCGTAGCCGCTTTGCTGGTGGCTGTCTATGCCGTGAGCATTATGCTCAACAATGACAATTCACCAGCAGCCAGAACCGAGCGGTGGGAGAAACTGAAAAGAGTCTTCATCTGCGCGGTGATCATCGCTGCAACGGGAGCCTTTATCCAGCTCGCCACGGGTCTGGGCGGCATGATTTAGTAGGACGACACAATTTAGTAGGACGACAGATCGTACTGTCGTCCTTACTCAATGAAAGGAGACAAAGATGAATCCACTTATCAAAAAAGTGCCAGGGCACTTATTCCAATTCGAGGAGAAAATTTTTGGGATGACGTTGACGCAACTGCTTAGCGATCTGGCGGCATTGTTCAGCCTGATCGGTGTCACGTCTTCCGTCTCTCTCCTGACGCGTCTCGCCATCATCGCGCCTACCATGCTCATTGCACTTGTCCTTGTGCATGGCAAAATGAGCGGATATACCATGCTCTATTGGCTCTACCTGCTTGTCCGCTTCCGCTTCCTGCCCAGGCACACAGTGCGTCGTGCCGAGGAGGGAAAAGGAGCGTCTGTGCAGGAGTGCTGGATTCAGTTCAACGAGCTTTCAGGTGGAACTGGGGGTATGGTTCGGGGTGCTCAGGCCATGTACTGGGCAGCTTTCGAGATTGAGAGCAAATACGCGCTGCGTTATCTGAGCGAGACGGATCAAGTCAGGCTCTATGGGCGCTTCAAGCAGTTCTTAGATGGACTCAGCTTTCCCGTGAAATTCATTTCGCTCGTCTCATCGCTTGATGCCACGCGTGATCCAACGCTCATGGCACAACAACAGGTCGTAGCGGAACTCACCCCGCGCTTGCAGCAATTGCAGATGGCCAGCATCAAGCATCAACAGGCTGTTGCACAGCACTCTACGGTCACGAGGCATTTTGTGATTGTTTCGGCTTCTACTTTTGAACTGGTACGAGAGAGAGCGTCGCGTTTCTCGCCTGTTCTTGGGAAGGCACCTACTGTGACGAACGCCCAGGTAAAAAACGAACTGAAGACTCGTGTGTCTATTGTCTCGAAGACGCTCTCACAGCTAGACGTGCAAGCCACCTTGCTCGATGATGCGAGCCTGCTTACCGCTTATGCTGCTTGCTTGGCTCCAGGTCATCACATCGCATCGAATGACAGCAGAGAGTCTACGGTTGCCGATCGTCTTGCGCCATCAACGGTGGAGTTGAGGAATGACGCCGTAGTGGTTGAGATAGAGAGGAGAAGCGGTACATGCACTACTACGAGGTGACAGGCTTTGCGCCAGAACTGGCCTGTGGTTGGCTAGAAGAAATCACCTCGTTAGCCTTGCCCATGGTCATTATGACAGATTGCGATCCCCTCGCATCAAGAGTCATGATTCGCCGGTTGGAGGGGCATCTGATCAAGCTCGAAAGTAAGAGACTTGCCGATCAAAAGGCGATTCGGATCATCCGAGCGAATGATCGTGCGGAAGTAGAGGAGGTCAGGTCTGTTATAGATGATCTGGCAAATAAGCGCTACACCATCTTTGGGGTTCAGATGGTCATCGGTATTCATGCCAGTTCACCCGAAGCGCTAGAGCAGCGGGGCAATTACTTGCTTTCACACCTGCGCGATCTGCAAGTGCAAACCCGTGAGCTGATCTATCGGCATGACATTGGCTGGCAGGCATGTCTACCTGCACGAAGCTCATCGCTCGACTCCTCTATCAACCTGCCGTCCACGGCACTCTCAACCTTTATGAACTGGTCCATCGGAACGGTCGGAACTCCAACTGGGGCCGTACTTGGCACGACTGGTTCTGGTTTTGCTCGTCGCTTGGTGTACTTCAATCCCTGGGATGAGCAGAAAAGACTTCCCAATCCCCATGTAGTGATTTGCGGGGAATCGGGGATGGGGAAGTCGTGGCTGGCGAAAACGCTGATCTTGGGATTACTGTGCACCAAGACCGCTGATGCCGTGGTGCTCGACCGGGATGGCGATTACGATGAAATCCACTCCTGGCTGCGCAACGAGAGCCAGCGTTTTAACCTAGCCGGGACCTGTCCAATGAATCTGCTCGATATTCCTTATGGTCCCGCTGATGTCGATCTGGATGATCCGGTCGATTTGTTAGCTGAGTTTATTGACAACCATTTATTAATCGGCCTTGCCTTGCTCTACGGCGAGCCGCTGGGAAGAGCACAGGAAGCGTTCTTAACCCATGCCGCAAGGGCCGCATATGCCGCCCGTGGCATCACCACCCTTGCCATCCGGCGCGATCCAAATACGCTGCTCGGTGAGCCACCAGTCTTTGCTGATCTTCTCGCAGCGATGAAGGAAGTGCCAGCATCGACCGAAGCTCTGCGACTCTCGCTCCAGGAGCGATTTGAGAATGTAGCCTACCTGTTTCCTGACATTGATGGATTGACAGTAGGCAAGCTTACCAACCTTTTATTTCGTTCCTTGCCTAGCTGTCGTTTGACTCGATTACTGGATCTTACGCAACCTTGCTGATATCCAATGTGGTATGATAGGAAGTTACACTCTTTGGCCTCATTCCCTCTAACTTAGCATGACCCTTCTTCTTTTTTTGCCTCTTTTTATTGGTATAGAGGACTCTGCGCTTGAGAAGATCCATTTCTGCCTGACCATACATGCTTCGTTTAATAAGCTTAAGACGGTTTATATTCCCTTCTAATAGTCCATTGCTCCAAGGAAGTGTTAATCCAGCAAACACCGCATCTTTATCTTGTTGTATACCTTTCACAAACGAGTCAAATGCTTCGAGCTGGCTGGTTTTGACTTCATCAAGCCATGCATCAAGTTGTTCTCCTGTGCGCTCACGCACCATGTGCAGAAATTTGTCTACGAGTTGGTAGACGGTCTCAATTTCTGGGCTTGCCTGTCTCAATCGCTCTCGGTTTTCCAGCTCTTCTTTCTTTAAGTCTTCTTGCTTGCGGAAAAAGAGCCAAGTGGCCTGTGATGCTGAGAGAGCCAAGAGTGGATTGGGCTGCCGAGCTTCCTGTTGTTTCATGGCTGATGAAGAAGCACGCTGGGTAGGGGTCAAGCCAGATGATTCCAACGTGGCCAGGTAGCGGTACACCGCTCGCTGCGACCCTTTGTAGCCTTTCTCTCTCAACTCTCTTGTCTTTTTGCGATCCATTGCGACACCCTTCATGCCAGCGTGAAAGCAGGTACGTCTTGTACGGATCAACCAGACGCGCTCGCTCTCGCCTGGGACGAGAATAAGGAATGTCTCCACGGCTGAGCCACTCGTGAACCGTTCGCTCCGACATTCCTATTTGAGCCGCAATGTCTGCATTCTTCACACCTTGTTTTCGCAGGGTCACGATGTGTTCGTAACGAGCTATTCGCTCGGCAGCCCTCGCCTGTTGGGTACGTTTCTCGGCTCGCGTCCTTGGATGGCTGTGTTGTTCATATGAGGGTTGCTCCGCCCCGGCAATCTTGGTCGTAGCTTGCTCTGCACGATGCATTTGAGCAAAGCTTTGGGCAAGCTGTACTGAGACACATGCCGCAAGATTTTTTACTAAATGCCAACGGTCACTCACCTGTTTGGCGCGGCGCGAGCACCCTTCCTGATAGCTTTCGCATATTCTGATGAGCCATCACGGCTGACGATCTGCACATGCGAATGGGCTTGAAACCAGGCTGAAACGGTCTCGACTGAGCGATCTTCGAGCAGCTCAATGGGTTTTCTGGTCTCTAAATCACAGATTAACGTTCCATAGCGTTGTCTGCGTTTCCACGCCCAGTCATCGATGCCCACGATACGCGACTTGGGAGGATCAGGCAACTTGTCCCGGTGAACCAGACGCAAAATGGTATCTCGGCTCCCACTCATGCCTTGCTCGTCTGCCGCATCGGCTCCCGCCTGTCCTCCTACTCTGAGGCCGAGGCGACAGAGAGCTTCTTGCAATCGTTTTGGCAGCTTCGCATAAGGGTCACAAAGCTCTGGAAGCCGCTCTGTAAAGATTTCCCGCGGGCAGGTGCTCTTTTTGCAGAAGAAGCGGCGCACCTCGACGATCAGAGTGATTGGGCGGCCACTGGCTGGTAAGTCATGCAGCGTTCTCTTGTAGTGGCTTTGCACGCGCTTGGAGACCGTCCCGCAACAAGGACATGTCGCAGTGGGAGAAGTTGTACGCACCGTGAGCAGAATTTCTTCAGCAACTTGAACGTCTTCAATACATATATCAGGAATTTCAGGAATAATGATCATAGAAGGCTAGATGACTCCTCAATTCAGGGGAAAAATCGTGGAAAAAATGTTCGATCTTCTATTCTATCACATGTTGCATGAGCTGTGTGAGAGGAAACATCAGCCTCGAACTAGGGGAAAACTTGCCTAACCTTCTATTATACCACGTTTTTTATCAGCGAGGTTGCGTAAGATCCAATTTATGCGCCGTCTAACACTAGCCGTCATCATAACACAATCCTGTCCTGATAAACGGTAGAAGAAGCCAATGTGACGCTTATAGAACCACGAGACCAGCGAAACGTCCCAGTGGCATCCGAGTTAAGTGAAGGAAAAGAGCCACGAGTATTGCCCCTGTTGACTCTCAAACCGGCCATGCTTGATTGAGCAGCACTGGTAAGATGGTGCCAGCCTGTCCATTGACGCGATAGTGTCCAGTTGATGCAAATGGAGTAACATCCAGATTGAGAATGGCAGTGGCAGCGCCAGAACGTTGGGCAACCTCAAGCAAGGAGGCCGCTGGCTCGACGGTGCCAGAAGTACCAATAGAAAAGAAGAGGTCACACTGAGTGGCAGCTTGCACGGCTTTCGTGAACGCCTGCCTGGGAAGTACTTCGCCAAACCAGACCACATCGGGACGTAACAGCCCTCCACAGCGGTGGCAACGCGGTGGAACCTCGTCAGTCTTGGGCCAATCCTCAACGATCGTGTTTTCATCAAAGCATTTTGTGCGTGCAATATTGCCATGTAGCTCGATCACATTCTGGCTCCCTGCACGCTGATGAAGGCCATCGACATTCTGTGTAATGAGGGTGAATGTGGGAACATGCTGTTCTATCTGCACCAGTGTCAGATGAGCAGCATTTGGTGCCGCTTGTGCGACCAGTTCGCGTCGCCAAGCATACCATTGCCAAACCAGACGCGGATCACGCAGAAACGCTTCGGGTGTTGCTAGATCTTGAGGACGAAAGCGTGCCCATAGGCCCGTCATAGCATCACGAAAGGTTGGCAGACCACTCTCTGCTGAGATGCCTGCCCCTGTCAGGATAGCGACATGGCGAGCATTCTTTAATGCTGCTACTAGTCCATCTGGAAGAGATTGGGGTGATGTTTCGCTCATAGTGATTTCTATTGTACATGATCTAGCATCTTGCTGCAAATCAATCTCCTCTATCATCAAGGCTCTATCGAGGTACGAGGAGGAATGCCGCAAAAACCTCCAGTACTCCAACCAACCCAGAGATCCGTTCCAACTATGTTTTCCTTTAGATAGTCATAGAGCTGATGAGTAT
>VBJK01000225.1:13419-16022 GCA_005879655.1 Chloroflexota bacterium
CCACTGTGGATCAAAAGTTGACCAAAGGTCTCGATTCCAGTAAAAGGAAGACACGGGCTTACGGTGATTTGAGTACGGATGCCGCACAGTACCGCATTGCGTACCAGTTCCCAACGTTTCGAGAGCATAGGACCACCCTTGAAGCGCTTGAGATATTCCTGGTCGTCAGTTTCTATCGTCACCGACAACCATACATAGGGGATCTGTTGAAGTAATGGAAGGTCTCTTGCTGCAAAGGGAGAGCGTGTCTGAACGACAAGCAGATCTAAGTCCTGATAACGTGCGAAGATTTCAAGACACTGCCGTGTGATCTGTGACTCTCGTTCAATCGGTTGATACGGGTCGGTTGTACTACTCATAAAGATGCGCAGGCGTTGACGCACGCTCGATTTCATAGCGCCAAGCGTCTTGTCTAGAAGCTGAGCTGCATTGACCTTTACCTGCACAGCCTGACCCCAATCCCCTGTAAATCGACGAAATTGCCAGTTGGGTAGGAACTGAGCATAGCAGTACAAACCGCACGTTGTCTGTCCGAAACCACATCCCACGTATCCTGACAATGCATGAGTAAAGGGATAAGGACCTGATGCAAGGAAGCCCTTTCGTTGAGGCGTGAGAATACTAGTTGCCTCTTTTTGCATAATTTCTCTGGTCATCCTTCGCCCATCTCAGGTAGAGAGGAAGGTCGTAAAGCCTCTTTGAGCCGGTCGGCCAGCGCCGTGTAACGCTGTCGGTCCATCACCCGCCTGACAGAGAGGCCAATGGCTTTCGTCGGGCCGACGAGAATGGCCAGTTGCTTGGCACGGGTAAGACCCGTATATAACAAATTGCGACTTAATAGCATGTAGTGCTGCATGAAAAGAGGTAGGATCACAACATTGTACTCACTGCCCTGTGATTTGTGGATGGTGATCGCCCAGGCCAGCGCTAGTTCTGACAAGTCGGCGTAGTCATAGGTCACTTCGCGTTCAGCAAACTGGACAATGACTTCCTGCTCTTGCAGATCAATGCGAGCCACTGTCCCGACATCGCCGTTAAAGACTTCGCGCTGATAATCGTTGACCTGCTGGATGACCCGATCTCCCGCACGTAGCAGCAGTCCACCGCGCGTCAGCTCTACTTTCTCTGGGGTTGGTGGATTGAGCAGCTTTTGCAACATGGTATTGAGCTGACGCGTACCGATATCTCCACGCGTGGCCGGACAAAGTACCTGGACCTGCTGTACGGGATTGATTCCATGCTTGGGCAGGTACTCACTCACCAGATGAGCAATCCCTTCAGCACCCAAAGCTGGCTCCTCTGCTTCCAACCATAAGCAATCCGAGAGGCCAAACTTGATGGTCGGCGTGAGTTGTGGATACTGTCCTGCGTTGATGCGATGGGCGTTGGTGATGATGTTACTCTCTGCCGCTTGGCGAAAGACTTCTGTGAGTCTGACGATGGGCAGCATTCCTGAACTCATGAGATCGCGTAGCACCATACCTGGGCCAACGCTGGGTAATTGGTCGATGTCACCAACCAGAAGTATCTGGGTCCGAGGGGCCACGGCCTTGAAAAGTGAATGTGCGAGAAAAAGATCGAGCATGGACGTTTCATCAACAATGAGGCAATCCGTCTCAAGCGGCGACTCTTCGTTGTGGCGGAATTGCCTCGTGGATGGATCAAAGACGAGGAGCCGGTGGATCGTCTTAGCTTCATGCCCTGTCATCTCAGAGAGCCTCTGGGCTGCTCGTCCAGTGGGTGAGGCACACTTGATTGATTTGCCCATGGCACGCCAAAGCGCAACAATCGTCTTCGTGGTGAAAGTTTTGCCTGTGCCAGGTCCTCCAGTCAGAATCAGCAGACGCGAGGAGGCGGCCAGCTCCACGGCACGACGCTGCTCAGCCGATAAGGTCAGCTCCTTTTTCGCCGTGTAGCCATCGATCCAGCGCAGCACCCGCTCCCACTCAACCGCGACTGGCCGACGAACCAAGGAGGCCAAGCGTGTGGCCAGTGCCTGCTCGGTGTGATAAAAGGCAGGCGCGTAACAGATTTGCTCATCTGAAAGATCACCGTAGCCCGCCTGTACGATGAGTTGCTTCGTCTCTGTCATCTGCCCAATCAGCGTTGCGATCCGTTGTGGATCAACAGGGTGGTCAGGCAGAGCTAATTGCATAACAGTTTGTTCTATTAGCTCTGGCTGGGGTAGGAAGCAATGGCCATCTTCTCCCGCTTGAGCAAGCGTATAGATGATACCTGCCTGATAGCGAAAATCAGCATCAGGGGCCATACCTAACTTACGTGCAATGGTATCAGCAGTGACAAACCCAATGCCGTAAATGTCGTCTGCTAACCTGTAAGGATTAGTTGTGACCACTTCAATCGCTTGATCGCCATACTGCTTATAGATCTTAACAGCGTAAACGGTGCTTACATCATGTTCTCGTAGAAAGAGCATCACTTCCTTAATAGCCTTTTGCGCTGCCCATGCCTGTTCAATGAGTGTTATACGCTTCTTGGCGATGCCTGGAACCTCAATGAGTCGAGAGCACGACTGCTCGATCACCTCTAGCGTGTCCAGACCAAAGTGCGCAACGATACGTTTGGCTGTCACCGGGCCAATC
>VBJK01000292.1 GCA_005879655.1 Chloroflexota bacterium
AGCCATTCGTCATGCCTATCCTCTTGCCCTCCCTCCCATCCCTCTGCTATAGTGTTCTCCAGCACGTAGTCTTCCTCCACAGCACAGAAAGGATCAAGCCAGTGCCAATCATACAACGTCTTCCTTACCTATCATGTATTCTACTCTTCTGCTTGTCAGGTTGTGGTTTATTCACTGAATCTAATACACCACCATCTACATCATTCAGCAACTCCGCAATACATTTACCTTCAGGCTTCCATATCAGCGTCTATGCACAGGGCCTGAAAGCTCCACGCTTCATGACCATAGGACCAAAAGGTGTACTCCTCGTCGCCAACCGCCAGGACAATTCAATCGTTGCCTATCCAGCTGGAACTACCCCAGAGCAAGCTGGTGCCCCTATGGTCATCGCCCAAGACCTGCACGATCCCACCAGCCTCGTCATGTATAATGGCTTCCTCTATGTGGGTGAAGAAACGAGCATTGCACGTATCGCATTAGGTGACGACCTCAAAGCAGGCCCGACGCAGCGTATCATCACGGACCTGCCGCAAGGTGGGCATAATACCCGTACAGTCTTGATCGGGCCAGATAAACGCATCTATGTCTCAGTTGGGTCCAGTTGCAATGTTTGTCTTGAGCAAGACCAGCGCCGTGCAGCCGTGTGGGTCTACAATCTGGATGGCTCACAGGGACGCCTCTTCGCCAAAGGGCTACGCAACGCCGTGGGTATGGCCATCAATCCCTGGACACAGCGCATCTGGGTCGATGTGAATGAACGCGATCTAATGGGCAACGATATCCCTCCCGAAAGCGTACGCGAGCTTACCGACCAGGCTGACGCTGGCTGGCCACGCTGCCATGCCGGAGACATTCATGATCCTGAATTTGGACAAGCCCCCGATGCCTGTCAGGGCGTTCAACAACCGCTCGTGAAGATGCAAGCCCATTCAGCCCCCCTTGGCATGGACTTCTATCCCATGCAAGCAACACAATTCCCCACCCAGTACCGTGAGAGCCTATATATTGCCTTCCACGGCTCCTGGAACCGTACAGCACCTACCGGCTACAAGGTCGTACGCATTCCTCTTCACAATGGCCAGGTGGCAGGTCCCCCTGAGGATTTTCTTAGCGGCTGGTTAAACAGTGACGACACTGTAAGTGGTAGACCTGTGGGCATCACGTTTGCCCCTGATGGAACTCTGTTCGTGAGCGACGACAAGAATGGCAACATTTACCATGTCTGGTACAAAGCATAGTCCAGCAACTTACATCCGCCACTCATGTATACAATGAGCGCAGGGCGGCAAGCACAAGGGATTGCCCCTACAATGGTACGAATTGGCTCCTGATACGTCATCGTAACCATTGTAGGGGCAATCCCTTGTGCTTGCCCTGCGCAGGCTCTCTGCACCTCCCTTTCCTATGGCGCAATGAATTGTGCGACTACGGGCTATTTTTTTCCTGTAGCGCAATGAATTGCGCAGCTACAGATTTCGATGGTGAGCCAACACAACAGCGTGGATGAAGAAATTACAGATACGGTGGCACTTCGTCCGCAGAGGCTTCATCCGGCTGGATAGGAGCAGTTTCGTCAGGCTTTTCTGTACGGATCACTTCAATTGAGCAGCGTGCTAGCAAGGCACCAAGCACACCGACAGCAGCCCACACAGGCGCGAGAATAACGCCAGCCAAGCCAAACGTCAGTGGAATCTCTACGACGGTATGTCCTTCTTGTTTGATGATGATACGACGCACATTGCCCTCATGCATCAGTTCTTTGACTTTGGCCAGCAACTGCTCACCCACAACTTGTAGCTCTTCTACGCTATAGCCTGGTTTTTGCTCGATCTTGATATTCGGATCTGTCTGTGTCATAACTGTGATCTCCTTTACTGCTATGCAGATCTTGTCTTCTCAATACTGGCTATTCTAAAAGAAGCAAACCAGTATATTTACTTTCTCTACTAGCTATACACAATCGTGCTGGATAGTACTTTCCAATCTTCTATGGAATCGCCTCCGTTATAATTACGGCTCCACTCCTTATACGGTCTCACATGGCTCGTGGTTAAAGAAATCTCTCACGAAATTGTCTCAACTTTATCGAGAGCATACTTTTTTGTGCTGTGGCACGACTCCAAGATAGAACCAAGTGCTGTACAATAATAAGAGAAAGATTTGTTTTGCAGGAGAAGATGTCTTATGGATACCACAGCCCTCTGGTATATCGATGGGCGTTGGGTACATCCCAACGAAGCCACCATTTCCATCAATGATGTTGCCGTATTGCGTGGATACTGTGTCTTTGAGTCGCTACGTACGTACAACCGGCGTCCATTCCACCTACACGAGCACCTCCAACGCCTCTATCGTTCGGCTGAATTGATCGAGTTAGCACTACCCTACAGCTATGAGGATATTGCGCGTATTCTTCACGAAGTGATTGATCATAACACTTACCAGCACGCCACCATCCGTATCTTTGTTACTGGTGGTGAGAGCGAGGATGGCTTGATGCCTGCTGGCAAGCCTGTCTTGGCTGTATTGATTACGCCGCTGGCCGAGCGCGATATGAA